>NZ_JBPCCH010000001.1:589804-801637 GCF_050971805.1 Robertmurraya mesotrionivorans
AATAGCAGCTGAATTCCCTGTGGAGCGAATTCATTTTCATGGAAACAACAAAAGTCGTGAAGAACTTGAAATGGCATTAAACTATCAAATCGGCTGTATTGTTGTTGATAACTTTTATGAATTAGAACTATTAGATTCCATCTGTGCGGAGAGAAAGCAATCTGTCTCTATTTTGCTTCGAGTCACACCAGGGATTGAAGCTCATACACATGACTATATTCTAACGGGCCAAGAAGACTCGAAATTTGGTTTTGATCTACAAAATGGACAAGCGGCAGAGGCGCTGCAAAAGGCTATGGAATCTGAGTATTTAGACCTACTTGGAGTGCATTGTCATATCGGTTCACAAATATTTGAAACAACTGGATTTTTGTTAGCAGCAAGAAAAATATTTTCTAAGCTTCATGAGTGGAAAGAAATGTTTTCTTTTGAATCAAAGGTACTAAATTTAGGTGGTGGCTTCGGTATTCGTTATACGAGTGAAGACGAGCCAATTCCTGCTTCGCAATATGTAAAAGAGATTATTGAAGAAGTAAAGCAGCAGGCCGGGGAGTTCTCAATGGCAATGCCAGAAATTTGGATTGAGCCAGGTCGTTCCCTTGTTGGTGATGCGGGGACCACACTTTATAAAATTGGTTCAAAAAAGGATGTTCCCAATGTTCGTAAATATTTAGCCGTAGATGGTGGAATGAGTGATAATATTCGTCCTGCATTGTATGAGGCAAAATATGAAGCGATCCTAGCGAACAAACCACTTCAGCCAGTCGAAGAGACGGTTTCTATTGCAGGGAAATGCTGTGAATCGGGAGATATGCTGATTTGGGATTTACCGTTACCGAAGACGGACAGTGACGATCTTCTAGCCGTTTTCTGTACCGGGGCTTACGGTTATTCGATGGCAAACAACTACAATCGTATTCCAAGGCCACCAGTTGTCTTTGTTGAAAATGGAAAAGCGGTATTAGTTGTTCGTAGGGAGACGTTTGAAGATATTATTAAACAAGATTTGCCATTTGTACAGCGAGTAAAAAGCTAATTTAGAGAGCTGTCGCGATTGGGACAGCTTTTTACATTACATAGATCTTTTGGAGGTATTTGTGAAAAAAAATAATGCGCTTTTATTTATTTTCATTTTACTTATTTCGCTCATTTGGGGCGCGTATTATTGGTTATTCTTATCACCAGGGCTGTAAAGAAAAAAGACTCACTTTATGATCCAAAAGTTGTTGAATTTGAAAATACATTGAAGAAATGTAGAGAATCTTGTATGATAATATCGTATTGAGGAATATACATTGAAACAAATAGAAATAATTGACATATAATACAAATGTATTTAAAGGAAATTTAACTCCTTAAAAGCTCAGGATATGATGAGGGATCACTTATGTTAATTCGCTACAAAAAAGCTTTTGAAAAGATTGCGATGGGCTTACTGTCATTTATGCCTAATGAAAAAGACCTGAAAAAGCTACAGCAAACAATGAAGCAGTATGACCAATCTGAGGACTGGCAATTGTTTCTTTGGAAAGAAGAAGATATTATCGGTTTAATTGGGGTAACGACAGTGTCAGAGGACATGCTAGAAATTCAACATATTTCAGTGAATCCTTCGCATCGGCACCAAGGAATTGGAAAAACGATGATAAAGGCATTAAAAGAGTTTTTCCCTGGAAAAGAGATACGAGCTAATGAAGAAACTTCAGCTTTCTTTGAAAAGTGCGACTCTCTTTTATCATAAATAGAAAAAGGAAACAGTGATTAGTCACTGCTTCCTTTTTTTTGTTTTAATGCGTGTAATCTGCTCTTGATGACCTCTGAACGATCTCTCATCGAGTGTCGATGAATAATTTCACTGTTTGTTAAATTGCTATCAACACCCCAAATTAGACCAGCTTTTTCGGCTTGACGCTCGCAAGTGCTTAATAATGAGGCATCGTTTATAGGAAGGTGCATGCTTTTATAAGGAAGTGTAAACTCAATCTCTTCTTTTTTTCTTAAAATGGCCTCAAGTAGCTTATCCTCATCAATACCGTACTCTTTGATTGACTGTTTATGGACGGTTAGTATCGATAATGCTTTTTGTATCGTGCGCAAAGCTCCAGCAAAATTTCCTCGACGGTGGTGATATTGACTGACTGCTAGTTGAATCCATCCAACTAAAATAGATTCCTTATTACGCGCATCTACATCCTTCCAGTGTTCTTCTAGAATCTCATGACATTCAAAATAATCTCTGTCACTATGAAAATGAACTAAGTAATTAATGAAATCTGTTGTAAACATAGATACGCTCCTTTCATACTTAATTTTACCATGTTTTCTATCTATACGCTTTTCACGTTGCTTGCATGAAGAAATAGGAACAAACTTTCAGAAAGAATCTTGGATTAACGCAATCTTTCCTCTATACTAAGTATAGTTATTTTAAGAAATTAAGAAAGAAATTTTGGTGGGATTATGCACTATAATGTGAAGATCGATGCATTTGAGGGACCGTTAGATTTATTACTGCACCTCATTAATCGACTAGAAATTGATATTTATGATATACCAGTAGCACAAATTACAGAGCAATATTTACTATATATCCACACAATGAAGGAGCTACAACTAGATGTAGCAAGTGAGTATTTGGTCATGGCAGCCACTTTGCTAGCCATTAAAAGTAAGATGCTACTTCCAAAGCATGAGGAAGAGCTTGAAGATGATATGGAATTTGGTTACGAAGAAGACCCGAGAGAAGAATTAATTGAAAAACTAATGGAATACAAAAAATATAAAGAAGCAGCTGACGATTTAAAGGCTTTGGAGCAGGAGAGAGGACTAATGTTCACGAAGCCCCCTAGCGATCTTTCGGATTATTCGAAAGAGGAGGAAATAGATAGACGACATCTGGACGTGTCGTTGTACGATATGCTGGGTGCTTTTCAAAAGCTCTTGCGAAGAAAAAGGCTTCAAAAACCGTTATCTACTAAGATTGCAAGACAAGAAATTCCTATTGAAAAACGAATGGATGAAATCATGGGTAAGCTACGAAAAGTGAAGGGAAGAATTAGCTTTTATGATTTATTCCCAATCCAGGAGAAGGATCATATTGTCGTAACTTTTCTTTCTATACTAGAGCTAATGAAAAGGAAAGAAATATTTGTAGAGCAAGAAAGTAATTTTTCTGAGATTTTTGTCATTGCGAAGGGAGTATAACATTGTCATTGGATATTATTAATTGGAATGGAATAGTGGAAAGTCTCTTGTTTGCAGCAGGGGATGAAGGCTTAACAATTAAGCAAATTTCAACGGTCCTTGAAATCGAAGAGGTCGAAGCGGAACGAATTGTCAGGGATTTAATGGATGAGCTTTCTAAAAATGAAAATCGAGGAATAGCGGTTGTTCAACTGGCTGGTACCTATCAGCTCGCAACAAAGAAGGAGAATTCCGTTTACTTAAAGAAACTGGTTGAATCACCAAGTACATCAACGCTCTCACAGGCTGCATTAGAGACGCTGGCTATCATCGCTTATAAACAGCCAATCACCAGAGCAGAAATAGAAGAAATAAGAGGAGTAAAGACCGAGCGACCACTACAAACACTGGTTGGAAAAGTGCTTGTAAAGGAAGTTGGGAGAGCGGAAGGAACCGGTAGGGCAATTCTTTATGGTACAACAAAAGAATTCTTAGATTATTTTGGTTTAAGGAGTTTAGAGGAGCTGCCTCCATTGCCAGAGAAAGTGGATGATGAGTTTGTGCAAGAAGAAGCGGACTTGTTTTTTGAGAAATTTCAAGAAAATCTGGAATCATAAGTTTTCTTACGCATATATTCATTATTTGTGATAAAATATAATTAATTTTCAGGGAAATGCTTCTATTTAGGGGCATTTTTAACACAATTTGCACCTGCCTCATTAGGAGGTAAGAAAGGGATGTATGAACGTGTTAATTAAAAGCTGTGTAGGGTATGAGCTGGAAAAAGAAAAATCTAACACTTCGGAGGATTTTTTCAACCGAAGCGAAGTGACTTTTGTAGAAGAGAATACGGAGAAAACGCTAGCAGTTCTTTATGTCCGTTTTTTTGAGGAAAAGTTGAATGAGTTCACTCCATTTTCAGCGAATCCAATCTTTCAAGAGGATGGGCTAGAAGTTCATTTAATGGAAATAGTTGCTCTCGTATTATTAATTAAAAATCCAGGTTTTAGACATCGAAAAAGAGTGTATATCAATAATCAGAATGAATTTGCTGCTTATTTTCAAGACATTGATTTTGATAAGATTATTGAAGTTGTTAAAAAGGTAAAAAGTAATCAGGCTTGCCAGCTTCCTTCTCTGTTGGAATTTACGGTGCAAGCATAAAATTAGTTATCCAATAAACCAAACATTCAGAGTTATTACAAAGGGCAGGGGTGTAGACAGTGGGTAATTCAATGGTGAAAGTTCAAGTAATGGACGTAAAGTCTTTTTTAACAAATACAGTAACTGGTTTAGAGTCTTTCTTAAACAGTACAACGATTGATGGACTATTGTCAGAAAAACAAGGCGACAAAGAATACTATAAACGAATCTTAGGTAATTTAAGAAAGCTGCTTGTATATTGTGAAGAGGGATTAGATGCTTGTGCGGTGATTTTACAGTCAGAGTCTTTTCCAAAAGGAGCAGCTGAAAAGACGCTTTATAGTATTTATCATAAATGTATTGAAGAATTTTTCTCACCAAAAAATGATGTATGGTATGAAGATAGCCGATCGGCATATACGGGTAAAAACTCAATCAAATTTCAAGTAGACGTTCCTGACAGTGTTCTTCAGCTGCTAAAAGGGTTTGAAGGGGAATTCCAGAAGATCCGTGAAGAGTTAGAGTACTACGAAACAGATTATCGAACAAAAATGACACAATCGAAATAACGACCAATAGGTCGTTATTTTTTTGTACATTTATTATTAATGGTGTCAACCGGCCCATTCCCTCATATGCTTTAAGGTAAACCCAATAGTTCTGAGGTGATGATAATGAATCGGTTTGAACAGTATGTTAAGGACGTTATCAGCTACAACGAAGAGCTTAAACGATTTCTAGAGCAAGAGCATGTTCCAGAAGAAGATGGATTATGGGGTAAGCTTGATCATTTTAGTGAAATTATGGATCATATTACGCGGAGCGGAGATTTAACTCAGGAAGAATTTACGACTGTTCAAGAAAAGGTTGAAGAATTACATGATGAAATGGAGGCATATTTTTCAAAGAGGCAACAGATAGGATCTATTTATTTGCAGGAACCTTCTTTAAAAGCAGGAGAGCATATTTTGCCAAAACTACCTTACAGGTATGATGCATTGGAACCTTATATTTCGGAAAAGATTATGGAATTACATCATAGTAAGCATCATCAATCCTATGTTGATGGGTTGAATAAAGCGGAGATCAAGCTTAAGGAAGCTCGAGAAAAGAGTGATTATTCGTTAGTAAAGCATTGGTCAAGAGAGCTAGCCTTCCATGGATCAGGACATTACTTACACAGTCTCTTTTGGGAAACGATGAAGCCGAATGGTGGGGGTCAGCCGACAGGGAAGCTACTTGAGGAAATCAACAAATATTTTGGCAATTTTAATGCTTTTAAAAAGCATTTTACAGAAGCAGCAAAAGCAGTAGAAGGAAGTGGATGGGCCATTTTAGTTTGGTCACCAAGAGCACGCCATCTAGAAATCCTTCAATCAGAAAAACATATGAATTTGACGCAATGGGATACCATTCCACTCCTGCCGTTAGATGTATGGGAACACGCATATTATTTGCAATATAACAATAATCGAGCTGATTACGTCTCCAATTGGTGGAACGTAGTGAATTGGAGAAAAGTGGAGGAGAGACTTTCACAAGCATCACAAATTAAATGGAAACTATTATAAATGGAAGAGTCCATCGCTTTTATGCTGGTGGACTCTTTTTGGCATATTCATTTTTATCACGCATAAACTTGTACAAACATAACTAGGAGACGAGGGTTGAAGAATGGCTAGAAGTAAAAAGGTATTTGTGTTAATAATAATCACCTTTTTGATTCTTTTTCATATTCCAGTGAGTGCTAACACAAATATCAATGTTAGCTCACAATATGCTGTTCTGATTGAACAAAGCTCAGGGAGAGTATTATTTGAAAAGGGTGCACATGAAAAAAGGCGAATCGCCAGTATCACAAAGATAATGACAGCAGTCCTTGCCATCGAGTCAGGAAAACTAAATGAGATGGTAAAAGTCAGTAAAAATGCGACTAGAGCAGAAGGGTCTTCCTTATATCTGAAAGAGAACGAAGAAATCAAGCTAGAAGATTTAGTGTACGGTTTAATGCTTCGCTCTGGCAATGACGCTGCGGTTGCGATTGCTGAGTATATTGGAGGCAGTGTGGAGGGGTTTGCGTTCTTAATGAATCAAAAAGCAGATGAAATCGGAATGTTACATTCTCATTTTACCAATCCACATGGCTTAGATGATTCAAATGATCATTATTCCACAGCATATGACATGGCTATTTTAACAAGATATGCAATGATGAATGATACTTATAAATTGATTGCAGGAACGGAAGTACACAGAGCCCCTAACCCTACAGAAAGCTGGGACCGGGTATGGCGTAACAAGAATCGTTTGCTAACAGAGTTATATGACTATAGTACAGGTGGAAAAACGGGCTTTACAAAGCTAGCAAAAAGAACATTAGTGTCCACTGCTACGAAAGATGGAATGGATTTAATAGCTGTTACATTGAACGGGCCAGACGATTGGAATGATCATATTAATATGTTCGAAACAGCTTTTAAGACGTATGAAATGGTACAAGTTGTTGAAAAGGGGTTCATCTCTGGAATTGAATCAGACAAGTATAAAAATAAGGCTGTAGTGAAACACGACTTTCAGTACCCTGTATTAGAAACAGAAAAAGATGAATTTGAGCTTGAGTATAAATTAAAACAACTTAAGGGAGAAAGAAATATTCCTGAAGTAATAGGGGAAGTAATCATTACCTTTGATGATAAGCCAATCAAAACGATGCCAATTTATTATAATAATGAAAAAGAAGAAACGAGCTTTTTTGAATCTTTTAAGAAAGTATTTACTACGATGATAGGCGTGAAAGCTCATGGTTAATATTATATGGGTTTGCTTAACCGTAATTGGAATTGTATTTGCAATGGTTAATGGAACGATGTCTGAGGTAAACGAAGCTATATTTAGTGGAGCCAAGGAAGCAGTTACACTATGTATTGGTCTCATTAGTATTCTTGTGTTCTGGCTTGGAATGATGAGGATAGCGGAAGATGCAGGACTACTAAATAAATTATCAAATTTATTTAAGCCGATAGTTACTAGACTATTTCCAGAAATACCTCATAATCATCCAGCAATGGGATATATCCTTTCAAATATGATGGCAAATATGTTTGGACTAGGAA
Organism: Robertmurraya mesotrionivorans; assembly: GCF_050971805.1. NCBI lineage: Bacteria > Bacillati > Bacillota > Bacilli > Caryophanales > Bacillaceae > Robertmurraya > Robertmurraya mesotrionivorans. The sequence goes on from NZ_JBPCCH010000001.1 coordinate 597,244, forward strand.
ATGCAGCTACTCCTCTTGGTATTAAAGCAATGGAAGAAATGAAAAAAATAAATGGAGGTAAAAATGAAGCAAGCCGCTCCATGATTACATTTCTGGCCATTAATACTTCAAGTATCACGCTCATTCCAACGACGGTAATCGCTATTCGGATGAATTATAATTCAGCCTCTCCTACGGATATAGTCGGTCCAACCTTGATTGCAACTATCTGTTCCTCCATAGGTGCAATCCTCATTGATCGTTTTTATTACTACCGAAGAAGCCGTAAAGGATGATGTAGAAAATGGGTATTGTTACAGCTATTTCATTATGGTTTATTCCCGTATTGATTGCTGTTATTCTATTATATGGAACGTATAAACAAGTTCCTACATATGAAAGCTTTGTTGAAGGCGGGAAAGAAGGAATAAAGATAGCCGTATCAATCATTCCCTTTTTAGTTGGAATGCTTGTAGCTATTTCCGTTTTTCGTGCATCAGGTGCGTTGGAGTATTTTATGGGATTTCTAAAACCGGTCCTTGAAGCAATCGGTGTACCTCCTGAGATAGTGCCGCTAGCCATTATTCGGCCAATCTCTGGAACAGCCGCACTGGGGATGACGAGTGATTTAATGGCACAGCATGGACCAGACTCGTATATTGGAAGACTAGCCGCCACTTTACAAGGAAGTACAGATACTACCTTCTATGTGTTAACTGTCTACTTTGGTGCTGTTGGAATAAAAAAAATGGGGGATGCCCTAAAAGTTGGGCTTCTCGCTGATTTAGTAGGAATTATCGCTGCTATTGTGGTAGTTACAATCGTATTTGGGTATTAATTAATAGAGGATACTCTTCACATTATGTGGGGAGTATCTTTTTTTACAATTGTTATTTCGTACAGGTTACTTTGAAATCATGAAAATATATGTCATAATGCTAGAGGAGTAAACACTACAGGAAACACACATTATGAGGTGACATAGATGGAAAGATTACAGAAAGTAATTGCACACGCAGGGATTGCGTCAAGAAGAAAAGCAGAACAATTAATTGAAGAAGGACATGTTCGAGTGAATGGGAAGGTTGTAAAGGAGCTAGGAATAAAGGTTTCTTCCTCAGATAAAGTAGAAGTTGATGGAATTCCTCTAGAAAGGGAAGAGCCGATCTACTTTATGCTTTATAAACCTAGGGGAGTTATCTCCAGTGTTAACGATGATAAAGGGAGAAAAGTAGTAACAGATTTCTTCCCGATGATTGAACAACGAATTTATCCAGTTGGAAGGTTAGATTATGATACATCTGGTCTATTAATTCTAACGAATGATGGCGAATTTGCTAATACACTTATGCATCCAAGTAACCAAATTGATAAAGTGTATGTGGCAAAGGTAAAAGGCATTCCTACAAGGGAAGCGTTGAAGGCTCTTGAAAGAGGGGTACGTCTAGAGGATGGAAAAACCGCTCCAGCAAAAGTGAAAATGCATACTGTCGACAAGAAAAAACAAACAGCGATTGTTGAGATTACCATCCATGAAGGAAGAAACAGACAGGTTAGAAGAATGTTTGAAGCTGTAGGGAATCCTGTTCTAAAATTAAAAAGAGAGCGTTATGGTTTTCTGACTCTTCAAGGATTAAAAGTGGGCGATGCTCGAGAGCTTTCTCCTCATGAAGTAAAACAATTACGTGCACTTGCACTAAAAAAATAAAAAAAGTTCATAGAAGTGTCACAGTCTTTTGTTAGCGATAACAATATGGGTATGTTGAAAAATGATATAATAAAGCAAATTGTGCAATTTTGACTGTGAATGGGGGAGGAACCATATGAAAAAGCAGAGGCTGCTAATCAGAACGGTCATTTTACTGCTTCTTGGCGCTGCGGTTGCCTATACACTATACGCCAATTTTACTAAGGATGAAGTACAAAAGGTCGAGGTAGGGAAAAAAGCACCTGACTTTGTTCTTACCGACCTTAATGGAGAAAAACATAAGCTTTCTGACTATGAAGGAGAAGGTGTCCTTTTAAATTTCTGGGCAACTTGGTGCAAGCCATGTGAGAAAGAAATGCCGTTCTTAAATAGCCAGTATGAAGTGTATAAAGATCAAGGTGTACATGTTCTTGCAGTAAACGTTGGGGAATCTAATGTTGCTGTTTCTGATTTTTCTAAACGATATGATTTGCAATTTCCAATTGTTACTGACAAAGACAGTCAAGTAATGACAGCATATGGAGTAGATCCCCTTCCAATCACGTTTTTAATTGATAAACAAGGAAATGTGGTAGAAATACATACGGGTCAGATCATTGCGGAGGCTGATGTTACAGAGATGATGGAGAAGATAAAACCATAGGGTATGAGGAGATTTTGCAATGAATCAAGTTAAATGCGATTGTGGTCATGTTAATCCACATGGCACCATCCTCTGTGAGGCATGTGGGAAGATCATTGAGGATGGTACTCAAATTACAGCAGAACAAGTAATAGACATGCGGTATGAAGGTAGTGCAAGAAGGTCACAAACTTATAATAAGTCAATGATTGATAAGGTTTGGAACTTTTTCTCATCGGTAAAAGTAGGGGTATGGCTTATTATCGTGACACTTATTGCTTCTTCGTTAGGTACCATTTTACCTCAAGAGATGTATATTCCAAACATAATGCCTGTCGCTGATTATTATGAGGATCAATACGGTTGGTTTGGTAGATTGTATTATGATCTTGGCTTTCATAATTTATATAGTTCATGGTGGTATCTATTATTAATTGCTGCCATTGGTGTTTCACTCGTTATTTGTAGTCTTGACCGCGTGGTGCCCTTGTATAGAGCATTAAAGAAACAAAGGGTCATTCGACATGAGAGCTTTTTGCAAAGACAAAGAATCTTTGGAACGACAACTGTTGCTGTAAGTGACCAATCCTATGAATTAGTGAAAGAACAATTAAAAAAGAAACGCTATAATATTCGTGAAGATAATGGAAATGTTTTGGCTGAAAAAGGCCGTTTCTCTAGATGGGGACCTTATGTCAATCACGTTGGCTTAATCATCTTTCTCATAGGTAGTATGCTCAGATTTGTCCCAGGAATGTACATAGATGAAATTCTTTGGGTACGAGAAGGGGAAACAAAAGTGATTCCCGAGACAGATGGGCAATATTACTTAAAGAATGTAGATTTCAAGTTAGAGGTGTATGACAAGGAAACCGATAATGAAGCATTTGGTGATGCATTAGATAATGCAGGAATGGTTGCAAAAAACTATCAATCTGATGTCATACTTTATAAGACAAAGGGGAATACAGTAGCAGGTGAGGAACCTGAGCTAGAGGAAGTAGAATCTAGTAGTATTCGAGTGAATGAACCGTTAAAGTTTGAGAAATTTGCTCTTTATCAAGTTAATTATAAACTTGATGAATTGTTTAAAATGTCATTCTTACTAACAAATAAGAGCACTGGGGAAACCTTTGGTGATATTACTATTAATTTGAACGATCCTGAGAAAATGTATGAACTGGATAACGGTTACTCAGTTGAACTAATGAGTTACTTTCCAGACTTTGAATTTGGTGAAGATGGGAATCCAACAACAAAGTCCAGAGTTCCAAATAATCCAGCTTTCGTATTTAAGATGTATTCACCAGAGAAACCTGAAGGAGAAGTTAGTTTCGTTGCAATCCAGCAAACGATTGAACCTTTAGGTGATAATGAATACAAGATGGCCTTCAATGGAATTGAAACAAAGGATGTGACTGGACTCACCGTTCGTAAAGACTTAACTCTGTGGATCATTGGACTGGGTGGGTTGATCTTCATGATTGGTGTGGTTCAAGGTGCATATTGGAACCATCGTCGCATATGGATTCAGCGTAAAGGAGACGAGGTTTGGGTAGCAGCACATACGAACAAAAACTGGTTTGGACTGAAAAAAGAAATACAGCTGGTTCTTGCGGGGACAGAAATAAAAGAACCGATGGACCAATTGAAGGAAAACCAGGTGGATGAGGGGGAAAAAGATTGATCACTCTTAGTGAAAATCTATTATATATTGCGTTTATATTTTACTTACTTTCTATTCCGTTTTTTGGAGGAGCGATTAAGCAAAAGAAAAACTTAGATCATCAACAAAATAGTAGCAAGTGGGCCACTTTTGGGATCGTCCTTTCCATTATTGGATTTGCTGCACAGCTTGGTTTCTTTTTTACAAGATGGTCAATCGCGGGACATGCTCCTGTGAGCAATCTCTTTGAATTTACAACTTTTTTTGGAATGTGTTTAGTTGGTGCTTTTATCATTATCTATTTCATCTATAAGACACCTTTATTAGGATTGTTTACAATGCCAATTGCCTTATTGGTGATTGCTTTTGCAAGTATGTTCCCAACAGACATTTCTCCACTAATTCCGGCTTTACAAAGTGATTGGCTTCATATACATGTAACAACTGTGGCATTAGGTGAAGCTATTTTAGCCGTTAGCTTTGGAGCCGCATTAATTTATTTAGTAAAAGTGATTGATCAAACAAAAAATAGTAAAAGTACTACCTGGTTAGAGGTAGTTATGTATGGATTAATCGCTACATTGGGATTTGTCATCGTTGTATCAGCATTTTCCTTTGCTGATTATAAAGCAGAATTTAATTGGGTTGATAAAAATGACAATGAAGCGAAAGTGGAGTATCATTTGCCAGCTCTAGTTGGTCCAAATCAAGGAGAACTTCTAACAGACGGAAAAATGGAACCACTTGTATCAGTACCAGGCATTATCAATGCGAAAAAGCTGAATACGGTCATTTGGTCATTTGGTGCAGGCCTTCTTCTATATGGTCTTTTGCGTATGGTCTTAAGAAAAAGAATTGGGGCAGCATTGAAACCATTTACAAAAAATATTAATCTAGACTTAGTAGATGAAATCAGCTACCGTTCAGTGTTAATCGGGTTTCCAGTGTTTACATTAGGGGGACTTGTTTTTGCAATGATCTGGGCACAAATCGCTTGGACCCGTTTTTGGGGTTGGGATCCTAAAGAGGTTTGGGCACTCATTACTTGGCTTTTTTATGCAGCATTTTTACATCTGCGACTATCTAAAGGATGGCATGGAGAAAAATCTGCGTGGTTAGCTGTTATTGGATTTATTATTATTATGTTTAATTTAGTTGCTGTCAATCTTGTGATTGCAGGGCTTCATTCTTACGCAGGATCCTAGAAAGAAAGATTTCGGATAGCCCTTCACTTTTCGTGAGGGCTGTTTTCTAAACACACTTACGTAATTAAAAGCTAGGGGGATTGTCCAATGGAAAAGGAAGTTAAGATTCTAGTTGTAGATGACGAGGAAAGAATTCGCCGTTTATTGAAAATGTACTTAGAGCGTGAAAATTATATGATTGATGAAGCAGAAGATGGGAATGAAGCATTGACGAAGGCGATAAGCAATGAATATGATGTCATCCTTCTTGATTTAATGATGCCTGGTAAGGATGGTATTGAGGTTTGTCGTGAACTTCGTGAAAAGAAGGCGACTCCTGTCATTATGCTTACGGCTAAAGGCGAAGAAGTGAACCGTGTCCAAGGATTTGAAGTGGGGACAGACGACTATATTGTCAAACCGTTTAGCCCAAGAGAAGTCGTATTACGAGTAAAAGCACTTCTACGTCGTTCTTCTAGCACGAGTTATCTACACACAGAAACAACGGCTAAAGATGTGATTGTTTTCCCTCATTTAACCATTGATAATGATGCACACCGTGTTTTAGCAGATGGAAAAGAAGTGAGCCTTACACCAAAAGAGTATGAGTTATTATATTTCTTAGCTAAATCTCCAGATAAGGTGTTTGATCGTGAACAATTACTTAAAGAGGTTTGGCATTACGAGTTTTTTGGAGACTTACGAACTGTTGACACCCATGTAAAACGTTTGCGAGAAAAGTTAAACAAAGTATCTGAGCAAGCGGCTAGAATGATTGTTACTGTATGGGGTGTTGGCTATAAGTTCGAAGTAGTCAATGAATAATGTTTTGGCGTAGTGTTGTTGGGAAACTATGGTTCACTATTCTCCTGCTCGTATCATTTGTGCTTTTTATCTTAACGGTATTGTTACTAGAGTTTTTTGAGAACTATCATATAAACGAAACAGAGGGGAATTTGACCAATCTCGCTTCGAATATGGCTCATTTTGTAGAAGATCAGGAACTAGAGATTGGTTTGCAGATTTCATGGGAGCTACTAGACGATGTTACAGGGGCCATGGTGATTAAAAATGAGGATGAATTGTTCTATTCACCAGATATCCCAGAATCCCTAGAGCTGCCGGTAAGTTTCTTTCTAAAAGATACAGAGTTATCCAAAGTTTTGGAACAGCAGGAAATAGCGAAAAAAATAGTCGAGATTCCTTTTTCTGAAACACAAGGAGACTCAAGTATTTTAATTATTGGAGTACCGATTGGAAATCTAGACGGAGAAAACGGGGCCGTTTATATTTTTCAATCATTACAGGCTCTTCAAGAAACAACTGAATCAACAACGAAGTTTATCCTCTTAGCTGCTGGAATTGCGATTATCTTAACTACTATCTTTGCTTTCTTCTTATTAACTCGTATCACAGCCCCGCTACGAAAAATGAGGGAGGCTGTTGTAGAGGCGGCAAGAGGAAAGTTCGATACGAAGGTTCCTATACTTACTAGGGATGAAATAGGAGAGCTAGCAACTGCTTTCAATCAGATGGGAAGGCAATTAAAGTTTAATATGAATGCCTTAAGTCAGGAAAAAGAACAATTATCCAGTATTTTAAGTAGTATGGCTGATGGAGTAATTACGTTTAATAGGGATGGAACAATATTAATCACAAACCCCCCTGCCGAACGCTTTTTACAGCATTGGTATTTTACACTAGAAGGAAAATCTGTTCAGGCAGAAGCGGTTCCGCAGGATGTCATGGAGCTTTTTCAATGGGCAGTAGACATGGAACAGGAACAAGTAGGGGAATTTTCCGTTCAAGGTCGTCATTGGGTGGTCATTGTTAGTCCTCTTTATAACAATACATTCATACGTGGTGCAGTGGCTGTCGTTCGAGATATGACGGAAGAGAGACAGCTTGACAAGCTTAGGAAAGATTTTATTGCGAATGTATCACATGAGCTGCGAACGCCTATTTCTATGCTTCAGGGATATAGTGAGGCGATTGTGGATGATATTGCTGAGACAACAGAGGAAAAGAAAGAAATGGCACGAGTGATTTACGATGAATCACTAAGAATGGGTCGTCTAGTGAACGAACTGTTAGATCTAGCCCGTATGGAGGCTGGACATATTCAACTAACCAATGATCACGTTGAAATCGACTCCTATGTTCAAAGGATCATACGTAAGTTTCAAGGGCTTGCAAAAGAAAAGGGAATTCAGCTACTTTACGAGCATGATCTAAAATACTCGACCATTATGTTTGATCCAGACCGTATTGAGCAGGTTCTAACGAATCTCATTGATAATGCGATTCGACATACACCAGAAGGTGGAACGGTTAAGTTAATAGCAAAAATTGATGATCAAAATTTCCATGTGGAAGTAAGTGATTCTGGTTCTGGAATTTCTGAAGAAGATCTCCCGTTTGTGTTCGAGCGTTTTTATAAAGCAGATAAAGCAAGAACAAGAGGGAGATCTGGTACCGGATTAGGATTGGCGATTGCACGGAATATTATTCAAGCCCACAAAGGAGATATCACGGTGCAAAGCAAATTAGACCACGGTACGACATTTAGCTTCCAAATTCCTCGAATAAGTGGATAATTTGCTAAAGAATGCCGAAAATTCTTGATTCACGGGAAACATGCCTTATTGAATATTTGTGTATGATGGGAAGGATTTAAGTAAATAAATCCTTCCTTTTTATTTAGATAGATAATATATTTAAAGTGTAACTTTCTATACATAAAGAACGACTAATTAGATGAACGGGGAGGGGAACCCGGTGAACTCGATTTTTGACGAGTTGTACGATAAATATCATCAAGACGTATTTCAGTTTTTGTTTTATATGGTGAAGAATCGAGAGCAAGCTGAGGATCTTGCTCAAGAAGTATATATAAGAGTTCTGAAAGCGTATAAAAACTTTGAAGGAAAAAGTAGTGAAAAGACATGGCTTTTCTCTATTGCCAGAAATGTTGCGATCGATTCGTTCAGGAAGCAAAAAGGATGGAAGCAAAGAATCATTGAGAAATTTGATTGGTCAACGCAGCAAGTGAAGGATATGCATCCAATTCCGGAAGAGATTGCGATGCAAAGGGAAGAATATCAATATATTTACCAATGCTTAGATCATTGTACAATTGATCAGCGTATCGTAATTATTATGAGGTATATTCAGGAGCTTTCAATCGCCGAAACCGCAGAAGCTTTAAACTGGACCGAAAGTAAAGTAAAAACAACTCAACACCGTGCGTTAAAGGTTCTTAAAAAGGAAATGCAACAACTATTAGAAAAGGAGGGGAATCGATGAAAAAGATAAGTGATGAACAACTAGAAGAATGGTTACGCGAAATGCCAAAGCTTAAAGATCATCGTGATCCTCATAACATATACGAAAATATTTCAAAAAAACTAGAAGAGCGACCGAGGAAAACGTGGATTATTCCATCGTTTGCAACCGCAGCAGCTGTATTTTTAGTAGCTATTCTCTCCTTTAATTTGTTTGATGGAGCTAGCTCCAACCATTCAGCAGATAAAAACCTGCAAGAGGAAGCTGTAACTGAACAAAATACTTCGTTAAAAAAGGAAGAATCTACTGCCGAAAATGAATCAAGGATGGACGTTGGTAGCGAAGAAAACTCAACTGATATGAATGATATTACATTCCAAGCGACCGAAGACCCAACAACTGCCGTTTATGCTGAGGATTTGGGAGCAATGCAGGTTTTTATGTTAGCTATTCCAGACAGCCAAGTACAAAATATTATTCCTGTTAGCTTCTTGATTGAACCATCAGACCAAATTGATCAACTGGCTCAATTAGAAGAGGTAATGGCAAGCATTGACGAACAAGAGTGGGGACTAGATGATTTTTACCCGTTAGAGGCAGATTTAGGGATTGATGCGAATAGTAGCACATTGAATGTCAATGTTGCGGCTGATCATCCGTATCAATATGGAACTGCTGGTATACCATTTTTAAACGCCATTCAGCAATTACTACTCAACCTTAATCTAGAAAAAGCAGTTTTTACAACGAATGAAACAGAAAAAGGAATGTCAACGGGTCACGATTTTATCACTGAACAATCAATAGAAAAGATATCAAATCTCGCATTTTATTTATATTATCCAAATAATGAATCAACAAAACCATACCTTGTTCCATATACAGAATCATATTCAACAATTGAAGAAGCCTTTGAAGCAATGAAAACAAATATAGATACACATAGCCTAAGAGCACCATTATTGGTCGATCAAATCAATTCAGTTGCTATAGATGAAACCAATAAAAGTGTAACCATTACGTGGAACAAAGGGATAAACATAGAGGATACACCTGAAATCTCACAATCAATTGAAGCCATTCTTTTGACAGTGAAAAGCTTTGGATATGAAAAAGTGAAATTTAGTAATCCACCGATTGATTATGTCGGAAGATTTTCATTACAAGAAGAAATCCAAGTGCCAATCGCAGCAAACAAAAAATCTATCGACTAAAAACAGAGGAGATCAGCACAAGTTGCTGATCTTTTTTCTATATTTCATGAATAAAAGAAAACACTTCGTCCAAATAATAACAAATGTGTTTTTATTAATCGCTCGCTATTTAATAGTGAGGATATATAAAAGGAGGCTGCTTCCTAATTTGTACTTTTTAGATAGAGGTCTTTTTTTAGACATGCTGTCATAGAGTGAGAAAGGAGAGTACAATAACAAGGAGGAAAAAAATGCGAGACTACATAAAACGTTTTTTGATTGCGGGTTTAATGGCATTATGTGTCACATTGCTATTTCTCGGAGGAAAACACTCTCAAGCAAGTATGAATATTAGCCAGGAGACCGCTGACTGGATTTGGCCGGCTGATGGAATGATCACCGATACATACGGAACAAGAAGAGGAAGCCACAAAGGGATCGACATAGCATCTTCGATAGGTACACCCATTTACTCCGTTGATGGCGGAGTCGTAACTAAATCTTATTATTCGGGTTCATATGGACATGTTATATTCGTTAAACATCAAAATAATATTGAAACGGTTTATGCTCATTTAAAAGCAAGGTTCGTGAATGCTGGAGATACGGTAACAGCAGGGCAACAGCTTGGTGAAATGGGAAGCACCGGTGACTCGTCAGGTGTCCACTTGCACTTTGAAGTTCATCTAAACGAATGGACTGTTGATAAAAGAAATGCTGTTAATCCAGTGTTAGCATTAGGTGAAGTAAAAGTGGGACAAGAAGTAGCGGTACAAAAAAGGGAAGAAGACTCTAGTGTACTAGAGACAGTTGCCAAAACGAGACTATATGAAGGACACGGAAAAACTTATCAGGCAGATGAAGAGTCTGAGAGCGTAGTGTTGTCGGCGGAAAAAGTAGAATCAAACACTACCCATACGGTAAAAACTGGGGAAACGCTATCATCTATAGCGGAAAAATACAATATAAGTATCAATGCCATTAAGTCTGCCAATCATCTTACTAGCGATACGATTGTTGTCAATCAAACGCTAACAATCGACGAATCATATACAAATAAATATGTTGTCCAAGAAGGCGATACACTTGAAGACATTGCTCATAAAACAGGTAAGTCTGTCCAGCAGCTAAAACAGGTGAATCAGTTACAAAATGATATGATAGTACCAAGACAAGTATTGCAATTAGAATAATATGAATTGTCATTGCGAGAGTCTCTGAATCAGTATATAATAGAAAGAAAATTCTAAAAGAGGCTGGTTGGATGTTAACAGATTATCATAATCATTTGGAAACAGGGACATTAACGTTAGATTATTTAAAGAAATTTACGGATGAGGCAAAGGCGAAGGGAATCGGGCAATTTGGTATTTCTGAGCATGCCTATCATTTCTATCAAACAGCAGATATTCTTCAGAATCCATGGGTAAATGAACGTAGATACTATGATATGAAAGACTATGTGAATTTATTTCATGAGGCATGGAGTCATGAGATTGATGTGAAAATGTCAATTGAAATGGACTACACTCCTGGAAAACATGCGGAGATGGAAGCTTTTATTAAGAGCTATGATTTCGATTATGTAATTGGTTCGATTCATTGGGTAGATAACTTTGGAATTGATTTAAAGGAATATATTCATGAATGGGAAAAGCGTGATCTGCATGAAGTCTATCGAAATTACTTTCAACAGGTCGTAACATTAGCGGAATCAAATCTATTTGATATAGTTGGTCATTTGGATTTAGTAAAAATCTTTAAATACATACCGAAGGAAGAAGAGTTTTTACTAGAGCAATATGATAAGGCTACAACAGCACTTGCGAACTCAAAAACATGTGTAGAAATTAGCACAGCGGGGTTACGTAAGCCCATTGGTGAATTGTATCCTGACAAACGATTATTGCAGATGTGTTACGATAAAAAGATACCGATCGTATTGTCATCAGATGCCCATTTTCCAGAGCATGTAGGTGCTGATTATGATCAGGCGTTGGTGCTTGCAAAAGAGGTAGGATATAAAGAAATTATGACGTTCTCAAAAGGAGAGCGTAAAATACATCCACTAGGATAGGAAAAAGATCGGAGGAAAAAACCTCCGATCTTTTTTATAGGTAAGAATGTATAAGTTTTTGAACTTTGAGTTGTGTCTAGCTCCAGCGCCTAGCTCCTCGGGTCATAAGCCAAAGCCCTACAGAGGTCAGGACCTCTTTCGGTCTCCGTCTTATGTCTGTCGGAGCTTACCAAGGCGCTTGCGCTTTTCTTATAGGTTGATTCGATTAATTGACACGATATCTTCAACCGCTGCTAGAGTAGTTATCTGTTGATCGTCTAATGGCTTATCAAATGATAATACCATGATAGCTTCTCCACCTGCTTGCTTTCTTCCCACTTGCATCGTTGCAATATTTACCTCTTGATCACCTAGGATTTTACCAACTCTACCAACGACACCTGGGCGGTCCATATGCTGAATATAAAGCATATTTCCTTCAGGTAGGAAGTCGATTACAAAGTCATTTAAGTACACAATTCTTGGTCCATAATGGTCAATAAAGGTACCTCTTACCGTAAACTGATGGTTTTCTGCCTTAGCTGTGACAGTAATGCTATTTGCATACCCAAAAGTATTCGTTGATATTTTCTCACCAACGGTAATTCCTCTTTCTTTGGCAGCTAGTAAGGCATTTACTTCATTGACGTTCACGTCTATTCTATTCTTAAAGAATCCAGAAAGGACCGCTTTTGTTAAGTAAGATGTTTCTAGATCTGTTACTGTACCAGAGTAAGTAATAGAGATTTCATTTACTCCCTGTTTCATGCACTGTGATAAAATAGTTCCGATTTGCTTAGATAACTGGTGGAATGGTTTGATCTTTTCAAAAATATCTTTAGACATTGCTGGTAGGTTAATAGAGTTTAACACCGGTTTGCCTTCAAAATACATACGAACTTCTTTAGCAACCTGTGTAGCAACATTAAGCTGAGCTTCCTTCGTAGACGCACCTAAATGCGGTGTGACGATCACATTATCAAACTTAAATAACGGATGTTCTCCAGGTGGTTCTACTTCAAATACATCGATAGCAGCTCCGGCTACATGACCATTGCCAACGAACTTCGCTAAAGCTTGTTCATCGATAATTCCCCCACGTGCGCAGTTAAGGAAGTATACACCTTTTTTCGTTTTACTTAATGTTTCTTCGTTAATGAGTCCTTTAGTTTCTGGGGTTAATGGAGTGTGAACAGTAATAATATCTGCCTCTGCCAATACTTCATCCAAACTACCATGAGAAACACCCAGCTTTATTGCACGCTCTTTGGTTAAGAAAGGATCGTATACTTTTACATTCATGCCGAACACTTTTGCTCTTTTAGCTAATTCAGAACCAATACGACCCATACCAACGATACCAAGAGTCTTTCCATAAAGTTCAGTTCCGATAAATGCATTTCGTTTCCACTCAAGATTTTTAACCGACTGATGGGCTTGTGGGATATTTCTCATTAAGGATGCCATCATGGCAAAAGTATGCTCAGCTGTAGAAATCGTATTTCCATCTGGAGCATTGACGACGATGATTCCTCGTTTCGTAGCCGCATTTACGTCGATGTTGTCGACACCAACACCAGCACGTGCAATAATTTTTAATTGAGGCATTTTTTCGAGCAGTTCTTTTGTAACAGTTGTAGCACTTCGAACTAGAAGCGCATCAATTTTTTTTAAATTTACTTCTGGATCATTAATTTTTTTCTGAATTAAAGTTCCTTCATTAAAATCTAATAAGGGAGAAAGTCCTTCCTCATTTATTGCATCGGCTACTAAAATTTGAAACATTCAAAACACCTACCCAATTATCAATTTTCTGATTATTTTACAAAATGAACATTTATCTGTCAATGGACTAAAACGTTTAGATCGCACAATGTAAACGCTTTAATACTTTAAAGTCACGAATTTGTTATATTTTTTAACAAAAAGCGCAAACTTTCAAAAGTTTGCGCTAATCATACTACATTTTTGAATTGAATAGATCTGTAAGAACTGGTACGATTTGTTTTTTACGTGATACAACACCTTTTAACAAGGCTTTGTTATTTTCTAATGTTACACCGTATGCTTCTTCAACAGCTGATCGTGCATTTCCTAATGCAAGAGCTGTTGAATCATTTGTTAAGATGTCTGTTACTACAAATAAGAAGAGGTCTAGTCCTTTTTCTGAAATGATGTTTGATAACGTTTCTTCTAGTTCAGCTTGTCTTGAGTATACATCGTTAATATCTACTGCATTCACTTGAGCAATTTCTACTTTACTAGCTCCCATTTGGAATTCTTTTGCGTCAAGGGATACAAGCTGCTGAATGGATTTGTCGCTTAAATCTGCTCCAGCCTTAAGCATGTCCAATCCATAGCTTTCTGCATCTACACCAGCAATTTCAGCTAATTCTTTTGCTGCAGCTACATCCTCCGCCGTACATGTAGGGGACTTGAATAATAATGAATCAGAGATAATTGCAGAAAGCATGAGACCAGCAATCTCTGGGCGAATTTGAACATTATTTTCTTTATATAGCTTGTTTAGAATAGTTGCCGTACAACCAACAGGTTCACAGCGGTAGTAAAGTGGATCACTCGTTTCAAAATTTGCAATACGGTGATGGTCAATTACTTCTAGAACACGAACTTGATCAATATCACCTACACTTTGTTGTCTTTCGTTGTGGTCAACTAGGATAACGCTGTTAACTTCACCAGCAACTGTTTCAACGAGTCTAGGAGCTTCTGCTTTGAACGTATCAAGAGCAAATTGTGTTTCACCACTTACTTCCCCTAATCGAACCGCTTCCACATCCATACCAAGAGCTTTTTTTAATTCAGCATAAGCGATTGCTGAACAAATTGTGTCAGTATCAGGATTTTTATGACCAAAAATAAGAACTTTTTCCATGATTATCTCCTTTTAAATTAATCAATATCGTATGTATATATACTTTAATAATTTAACACAATTACAAAAGAAGGACAAAAAAAATTCATTCAGAATGCAAACTTCTTCACAATTCAAACGAACTAAGCTATAATTATGTGGAAAATATAATATTGGTCTATCTTCGGGGCAGGGTGTAATTCCCGACCGGCGGTAATGAGTGTAATACTCTAAGCCCGCGAGCCTGATTTTTGGGCAGGATTTGGTGTGATTCCAAAGCCGACAGTATAGTCTGGATGGGAGAAGATGGAGGTTCTGCAGACGTTTAAAAATGAAAGTTTTGAACGTTTATTAAGCGTGACTTCTAAATAATCTCCCTCAAGCGACTCGCTTGGGGGTTATTTGTTAATATGGTTACGTGATGCTGAACCTTTCTTCTTTAGGTGAGATGGATCCTAAAAAAGGAGAGAGGGAAATGAAAAGTTTAAACGTAAGAACACTTGTATTGATTGGAATGTTAAGTAGCATCTCGTATGTATTAATGCTTCTTAATTTTCCACTTCCACCTTTTCCACAGTTTTTAATGGTGGATTTTAGTGATGTGCCAGCTTTGATTGGTGCTCTAATACTCGGACCAGTAGCTGGGATATTGATTGAACTTCTAAAAAACGTACTTGATTACTTTTTAACAGGAAGTGCAACGGGAGTTCCTGTTGGCCACGTAGCAAATTTTGTTGCGGGTATCCTGTTTATTTTGCCAACATATTATATTTATCAAAAAGTGAAATCTTCAAAAGGTATGACATTTGGATTGGTAGTAGGTACAATTTCTATGGCCGTTCTAATGAGTGTGCTTAACTATTTCATTATTTTACCTGCTTACACATTCTTTTTAAATACGCCTGCTATGTCAGGAGAAGAAACAAGGCAAATGATTGTTACGGCTATACTTCCTTTTAACCTAGTTAAGGGGATTTTAATATCAGTTATTTTTATGCTTTTGTTTGCAAGAATGGGAACATGGATGAACAAACAAAAAGTGCAAAGCAGAGCAGCATAGTCAAAAAAAAGCAACGGCGTAGCCGTTGCTTTTTTTATTTACTATTCGAATTTAAGTGCGTCTCCATCAAATGCTTCATCCGCCACTTTAATAGAATCTGTTGGGCAGCCTTCGAACGCATCCATCATATCGTCTAATAGTACGTCTGGAATTTCAACGATACCTTGGTTATCGTCAAGAGTAACGAATGCAATACCTTCATCATCGTAATCGTAAATGTCAGGTGCAGCTGCTCCGCAAGCACCACATGCAATGCAAGTTTCTTTGTCTACAATTGTGTATTTTGCCATGTAAAATACCTCCCAAAAATTAAACAAGTATATTTTATCATTCCCAAAATGCATTAGGAATGCATCCCTCATTTCTTATTGTAAAACTGAATGGTCAACATTTCAATAGAAAAAGTATTGAGAATGCTTATCATATAAGGGTTTGACCATTTATTGCATTTTTTATTCATTAAATGCGACTCATTTCATGCTACAATAATAGACATAAAAATACAAAAAATCCTACGTAGCGAAGGTGAATTAAATTGATAAATATTCTTGAACAGGTCGTTCTATATTGTTTATCAAAACTGGGTAAAGAACGAAGCAGCTCAAGTGTGTTTCATTTATTAAATGGTAAAAAATCATCTCAAACCATTCAGGACTCACATCTTTTTCAAGTAGAATCCTTTTTTCATACAGCGCATCATTTAACAAGAGAGCAATATGAGAGCATCATAAGCAAACTAATAAAACATGAATTTATTTATTTTTCTAGCAATCAGCAGATTGTCATTAGCGAAAGTGGACAACTTTTAATCAATGAATTGTATTCAATGTATCCATTCTTGAAAAACTTGCAAGGAGGAAAATATCACTATTGTATGCAATTTTGGGAAAGATTATCTTTACTCATTCAAGTATGCTCTAATCAAGTCAATAAACAAACAAGCTATATACCAGTTCAGAAAAATAGAGATACTCAAAATTGGATTAAGCATTTATTCGCAACATCGGTAGGAAACAGCAAAGATTTTCCTTGTAAGTTACTAAAAGAATTACAATCATTATTGGAGTCTTCAGAACTAGAGGTTGACCCAAGCGTATTAGTTGCAAGATTTTCGGGATTTCAATCAATTGGGTTAACGGAAATGCAAACGATAGAAATGCTTGGGATTGAAGAGAACTCCTACCGATTTCAATTTCAAGCCTTGCTTCATTATTTAATGAGGTCAATCGAGGAAAACCCTTCAGCCTATCCGTTATTAGCTAGAATGGCAGTTACAGATGAGCTTCATCAACTAACAGCTTCTGCCAAAAAAACATTCGAATTAATAAAGAAAGGAAAAGGAATTGTAGAAATCGGCCGAATAAGAAAACTAAAAGAAAGTACGATTCAAGATCATATAGTTGAGATTGCGCTTTTTGTTAACTCGTTTAATATTGACCGATTTGTTGAAGAGCCACTTCAGGATAGGATTAAAGAAGCGATTCAAAAAGCATCGTCAAAGCAGTTGAGGAAAATACGAGAAATAATAGATGTAGATTATTTCCAAATTCGGTTAGTGATTGCGAAATTTGGTGACCTACTATGATGTTAGAGTATGAATTAAAAACACATTTTGGATACGATCAATTTAAAATGGGCCAAAAAGAGATTATTGAAGCATTATTACAAGGAAAGAATGTCCTTGCAATGCTCCCAACCGGAACTGGTAAGTCACTTTGTTATCAACTACCCGCTTATCTTATGGAAGGTGTAGTGGTAGTGGTTACTCCATTGCTTTCATTGATGCAGGACCAAGTTGAACAGATGATGGCACGAGGTGAAAAACGAGTAGTAGCGATCAATTCTTTTCTAGAACGTGAGGAGAGAGGCAGTGTATTTGGTCGTTTGCATATGTATAAGTTTATTTATATCTCACCTGAAATGCTAATGAATGAATTTGTTGTTTCACAGCTAAATAAGTTAGTAATCAGCCTATTTGTGGTAGATGAGGCACATTGTATTTCGCAGTGGGGTTATGATTTTAGACCGGATTATTTAAAGTTAGGTGACATTCGTGAAGCTCTTGGAAGTCCTCAAACGATTGCTTTGACAGCCACAGCAGATCAGGAGGTTCGGTCCGATATTGTAAGAACATTAAAGCTAGATAAGTGGGAGGAGTTTGTTTCCTCTGTTGACCGTCCCAACATTAAAATGGTCGTAGACTATGTCAATGATGCAAGGGAAAAGCTTGATAGGCTGTTGGAGTGGGTATCTTTTTTACAAGGTCCAGGGATTATCTATTTTTCTAGTAAAAAATTAGCCGAAGAAGTAGCCGTTATGCTACGAAACAGTGGAGTTCCAAGAGCAATGGCGTACCACGGTGGGCTTGACCAGGAAAGTAGAATACTTATTCAGCAGCAATTTATTAAAGGGCAGCTTGATGTGATTTGTGCAACTAGCGCTTTTGGAATGGGAATCAATAAAGAAAATGTGCGGTTTGTGATCCATTTTCATATGCCCTTACAGCTAGAGTCTTACTTACAGGAGATCGGCAGAGCGGGAAGGGATGGAGAGAATAGCATATCCATTCTTTTGTATTCTCCTTATGATGAGCAACTTCCATACCAACTAGCAGAAGGAGAACTTCCTACAGAATATCAAATTCGTTGGCTGTTTCAACATTTTGGAGACCAACTGCTTTATGAGTGGGAAGAAATGGAGGAAAACATCCAGCATATTGGGGGATTTACGGATACTTCCTGGAGATTAACAAAAAATTTTCTCCGTAGTCTAACTAACAGTATGGATTTAAAAATTGAGGAAGAACGGTTTATAGAATATGTTGACAATAGAAAAAAGCATAAAAGGAAAAAGATAGTGGAGATGTTGAACTGGATTCAGTCGAAGGAGTGTAAGCGCAAGAAAGTTCTTTCATATTTTGGAGAAGTTACCCACGGGACTGTTGACGATTGTTGTTCTGTGTGCGGAATTGTTTACGATCACTACAAAATCAAGTGTTCAGAAGTAGTAGAGTATACGCCTTTTCAGTGGAAGGATTATTTGAGGGGTTTGCTTACGAAGAGTGGGACTAGTTATGAATAATAAATATGAAGAGTTGATTGACGAATTATCAGATAAGGAATTGTTAAAACATCTATACATGACACAAGTCATACTCGTAGTCCTTTCCATAGTTATAGGGTATTTTTTATTTGACAGTCTGAAGTCCTTTCTCGAACTTTTTGACTGGAAAGACCCTTTTATCTGGTGGGTAGGAGTTCCCACAGGATTACTTATCGTTTGTATTGATGCAACGTTTATGAAATTTCTTCCCTCCTCTTATTATGACGATGGAGGGTTAAATGAGAAATTGTTTTCAAACAGAAAAGGGTGGGAAATTCTCTTTATTGCAGCAATTGTTGCCACTAGTGAAGAGATTCTATTTCGAGGGATCATACAAACTCATTTTGGACTAATTGTATCTAGCATTATTTTTGCTGTCATTCATTACCGCTATCTATTTAATTGGTTTCTCTTTTTAAATATCACTCTGCTCAGTTTCTTTATTGGAGTAGTATACGAGTGGACAGGAAATCTCCTAGTGACTATTGCGATGCATTTTGTCATTGATGCGTTATTGGGATTTATTATCAAAAGAAAAGAGAGGATAAGAGAGGAACGTGAAAGAAATGAATAAAGAAGAGCCTATTAGAGATCAAGCAGAAAAACTTCGTAAAAGGATGAAGGATGTTGATCTAAAAGTAGATTCGACACAAGATGGAAAGACTACCCTTTCAAATGAAAAGCTTCCACCAAGGAGTAGAGTTCATAAACAAAAACAATTGAAAAAAAAGACAAAAATAAAAGTAAAGTATCCTCTTATTCGCTTGCTAGGTATGTTTTTTATCTTACTACCAATCGTGATTTTTAGTATTTATACGTATAATGACTCACAAAAATCATCGGTTAGTACGACGGTTGAAGAAAGTAAGGGAGCAGAAGCTGTTTATTATACGGATACAGAAGAGGAGATAGCGGAAAAAGAGGAAGAAAAAACGGTAACAGAAGAAGCCGTGACTGAAGAGAATGTGGAAGCAGAAGCAGGTACAGTTGAAGAATCTGCAAATGCGGAACAGGCCAATAGTAGCGAAGCTGCTCAAGAAACAACAACTACTCCTGAAAGCACAACTAACTCAAACACAAAAGCAGAGCCGGTAGATCAATCCGTTGTTTACCATAAAGTTCAGCCAGGAGAAACTGTATTTAGACTGGCTATGAAGTATTATAAATCACAGTCTGGTATTGATATTATTAAGAAAGCAAATTCATTATCATCAAACGAAATAACAGTAGGACAAACCTTAACCATACCGCTAAGTAAGTAATTGGGCTGAGCCATATAGATGGCTGAGCTCTTTTTTTTGAATCATCATAAAACGTCAGACAAGTTCATATTTATTTGATAGGGGGAGGGTAGAATAATGGAATCTGAAATTTTATTATTGGACGATCGAACGGATCAGGCTACTAGGCAAATGTTACAGAAAGTGGTAGATAAAAAAAGGAAGTTTGATAAATTAAAGCTTCGTCATTTACTTGTGATGTGGACGACCATTTTTCTCTGTTTTATTTATTTTTACTATCTTTATAAAGTAGTATTAACTCCTTACTCGTATTCTTTTGCAGCCATGTTTTCAGTATTTGTTGATCAATCAAGTAATCTCTATATGCTAGTCATCATTGTTGGATTATATGGACTTATGAATTTACTTCGAGAAAAGCGTGAGAAAGCCGAAAAGGAGTATCA
The DNA here is from genome assembly GCF_050971805.1 of Robertmurraya mesotrionivorans. Classification (NCBI taxonomy): domain Bacteria; kingdom Bacillati; phylum Bacillota; class Bacilli; order Caryophanales; family Bacillaceae; genus Robertmurraya; species Robertmurraya mesotrionivorans. Next base: position 617,658 of record NZ_JBPCCH010000001.1, read on the forward strand.
TGCACTTCGATGTGAAATCATTGATAAAAGTAAGGACCTTTGGAAAAAAGAAGATGAGTGGAAAAACCGTCACAAAGTATTTGAAATGATGAAGAAAAATTTTGACATAAACCTTTATCATGAAAGTAAGTAGGGCTTGACGAAAAAGTATTCTTTGCCCCTATTGTCGAATAATATATGGAAGACATTTACTCTTTCCTGAGGTGATTGACATGTTCGTAAAAAGTATTATGATACCAAAGCATCATTGTCATGTTGTTTCTTATCAAGACTCTCTGTTAAGTGCGCTTACTAAGCTTGAGGAAGAACAAATTGATGGGTTGCCCGTGTTAGATGGACAAACTTATGTAGGAACGGTTACAAGATACAGCATTTATGAAAATTATTTTAAAAGCCAGCAGACAAAAGATGAGTATTTAACAAATACAACCGTCTCACAAATTGCAACACATCAAGATCGCTTTTTGGAAGGAAATGAAATCTTCGAGAATTTATTGTTAGATTTGAAGGATTACCCTTTATTGTCGGTAGTTGATGTTAATCGAAAATTCTTAGGGGTTGTCACACGCTCCGATTGTTTAGAGCAATTCGGTTCAGCGTTTGGTGTACATCGCTCAGGAATTCGTATTGCATTTACCTCTGTAGAAACAGAGGGCAGGATTGCAAAACTTGCAGAAATTGCTCATCAATTCCATGAGCAAATTATTTCATTAGTAACTTTTGATGAAACGGATAAATTAGTTCGAAGAATTGTCTTGAAAATTGAAAAGAACAATAATGTTGATAAGTTTGTTAAAAAGCTAGAGGATTTTGGTTTTCGTATTCTAAACATACATGAAGATTAATTGTAAGATAAATGTGTAACAAGATTGATTCCTCTCATACATTGTTTATGGGAGGGATTTTTGTGTATGTGAAGAAACTCATAAAACTTTTGTTCGGATATATTTGTGGATTATTATTTATAGTATGGATACCTATCCATTTTCCAAATAATTTATCAGATATTATTGTAGAGGTTGTATTAAGTCCTGTTCCTTTTATTGCTTCTATTTTAGCGTTTTTTATTGGGTTTTTAATAAATGCTGACTTAATTAAGAACGGTATTGAAATGATGGTGGTTAGCAATGGGCGGGGGAAGTTGTTAAAGCTTGAATGTCTTTTGCTATTTTGTGTGTGTTTAAGTTTTTATTTCCTATCATTGGTCTCTGTATGGCCAGCGGTTGCTTTTTTTTGTTTCTCATTGCTTTATGGTATGATTTCATTAGATTACGAGCTTCTTCGTGAAAGTAAAGAATAATATAAAGTGGAGGATATATGGAGTTCCTATTTTATGCGTTAGTTTTAGTAGCAGTCTCGCTACTTGTTTTTATGTACAAAGAGGCATTTCGAAATAAAGTTCAAACCCATCATTTTACTTTTTCAGAGTTTCCTAAGAGCTTTGGTGAACTAAAGCTTTTTTTTATATCCGATATTCATAAGCGCCCTATCTCTGACAAAATAATACAGGATGTGAAAGCAAAAGGACAGGTAGACCTAGTAATCATTGGTGGTGACCTTCTTGAAAAAGGAGTCGATTTTCAAAGGGTAAGACAAAATCTTACCCTTCTCAAACAGTTGGGACCATTGTATTTTGTTTGGGGAAATAATGATTACGAAGTTGACTATCATGAGCTAGATGCTTTGCTTCTTGATAACGGAGTGAAGATATTAGATAATACAGCGGTTTCCTTTGAATCAGAAGCAGGGGAAGTGATGGTTCTCCTTGGAGTTGATGACCTTCAATTAAAGAGAGATCGGTTGGACTTAGCACTTCAGGATGCCCAAGCGGAGGGTTTTCGTATACTCGTCAGCCATAATCCGAGAATTACGGAAAAAATACAGGTACAAGACCGGATTTCGTTAGTGTTGAGTGGACATACTCATGGAGGTCAAATTAGAATATTTGGGTTCGGACCGTATGAGCTAGGGGGATACCACCCAAAAAAAAATACCTCTCTTCTTGTAAGTAATGGCTATGGAACGACAGCTGTGCCACTAAGGCTAGGAGCAAGAGCTGAAACGCATTTCATTTCCATTTCCAATAAAGATCAAGAGTAAGTGTCAGCCTATACAAAGTTTACACATTTTTTATATGAACTGTATAATGTGAGTATGTTACGAGTTATACGGAGGAAAGACAATGGCGACAGAAGAAGGAAAATATAATATAAAAGCGGTCTCAAAAATGTTAGGAATTCAAGCAGGAACGCTACGTGCTTGGGAAAGGCGCTATCAGATGGTAGCGCCAAAAAGAAACGAATCGGGACATCGTCTTTACACGGAAGAACATGTAAGAATATTAAGGTGGCTTCAAGACAAAGTGAATAAAGGCTTTACCATTAGCCAAGCTGTTACTTTACTTGAAAACAATGAGATTGAAGAAAAGGAAGGTCTCCTACATGTTCAAACAGGTGGAGACCAATCAAGTGCCATGGCGGACAAGTTACTTCAATCACTACTTGCTTTTGACGAAAAAACTGCACATGATATCATTAATCAAGCATTTAGTTTGTTTACAGTAGATAAGGTAATGGTAGATATTTTGGGCACATTGCTTGTAAAAATTGGTGATTTATGGGAAAATTCTAAGATCACTACCGCACATGAACACTTTGCCTCATCTATTCTCCGATCAAGAATTGGTATGATTTTGCACTCCTTTCCGCATAATCCGATGATGCCAAAGGCCATAGCAGTTTGTGGGCCAGGAGAGTGGCATGAACTCGGCCTGCTCATCTTTACGTTATTTTTAAGACGTAAAGGATTTGAGGTAATTTATTTGGGAGCAAGTATAGCTGAAAAAGATATCGATGAGGTTATTAAGATTGTAAAGCCAAAATTTATCTTCTTTTCCTGTACAATGAAGGAAAATGTTAGCGGAACACTACAACTCACAGAGAAATTGGTAAAGAACTACGAAGACATACATATTGGATTGGGTGGGTTTGCATTTGACACCATTACTGAAAAAGAAAAGGTCAAATATCATGACCACATTATAGGTGCCTCACGTAATGAGTGGGACAGTTGGTTAAAAACCAGAATGTAAGAAGGAATATCGATTAGACAATTCACCTTCCTGCTAGAATTTCATACACTAAACAAACAGTTGTTCACAGCAGGGGGCTTTATAATGCGCTTAGAACGATTAACGTACAATAAAATAAAAATTTTTTTAACTACTGATGATTTATCTGAAAGAGGATTAACAAAAGAGGATATATGGAAAGATTCTTTAAAGTGGCATCAATTGTTCCATGAGATGCTTGAAGAAGCAAGTGAACAATTTGATGTGGATATACAAGGAACGGTTGCAGTAGAAATCTTTACGATGCATACTCAGGGTATGGTCATGGTTGTCACGATGGATGAGGAAGAAGAAGATAGCTCCTTAATGGATTCCTTTTATGATTTACAGGTAAGTGTAAAGGAAAAGCAGGACCTCATTTATGAATTTACCAATTTTGAGTATGTGATTCAAGTGTCCCATCAGCTTAAGGTACTCGGCTTTACTGGGGGAAGCTTATATGTAATGGATGACAGGTATTATTTTTGTATAGAAAATGTAGAGGACTGTAACTTAATGTTAGTGGCAGTTGTTCTATCTGAATACTCAAACCCTACTCTTGAAAGTATTCATCGCATAAAGGAGTATGGGAAAACAGTGATTGATCAAGAAGCGGTTGAGACAATTGTTCATTACTTTAAGTAATGGACTGTCTCTGCCGTTTTTTTCTAAAAGAATATCTTGAGGCGAAAAACAGACACTAGTAAATAGTATTTAAATAGAAGGTGAAACGCCCCATTTAAGGCTGATAAGGGATGGGTAAAAATACAGAAAATTCCCTAAATAACAACAATGGTAGCGTTTACAGAAAATATCGTAAAAATGTCAAAAAATTTTCATTTATTATTGCATAAATTACCTAAAAGTGTATACTATGTCATGAATGGGACAACATTGTTAGTGATTTTAGGAGGGTAAAATAGTGGCCGAAAAAGGGACTACAAACATAAACCATGAAGAAAAGCTTGATGTGCTAAGATCGACTCAAACCGTTATTCACAGTGCATTAGAAAAGCTTGGCTACCCTGAAGAAGTATATGAACTATTAAAAGAACCAATGAGAATGTTAACAGTAAAAATCCCAGTAAGGATGGACGATGGGTCAGTAAAGATATTTACAGGGTATCGTGCACAACACAATGATGCTGTTGGGCCTACAAAAGGAGGAATTCGTTTCCATCCTGGTGTAACAGAAAAGGAAGTAAAGGCACTTTCTATTTGGATGAGCTTAAAATGTGGAATCGTTGACTTACCATATGGCGGAGGTAAGGGGGGCATTGTGTGTGACCCTCGTGATATGTCATTTCGTGAACTTGAACGCTTAAGTCGTGGCTACGTTAGAGCAATAAGTCAAATTGTTGGACCAACCAAAGATATTCCGGCGCCAGATGTGTTTACAAATTCACAAATTATGGCTTGGATGATGGATGAGTATAGTCGAATAGATGAATTTAATTCTCCAGGATTTATTACTGGAAAACCACTCGTATTAGGTGGTTCACATGGTAGGGAATCGGCAACAGCAAAGGGTGTAACTATTTGTATAAGAGAAGCTGCTGCGAAGAAAGGTATTAATATTGAAGGTGCGCGCGTGGTCGTCCAAGGGTTTGGAAACGCAGGCAGCTATCTATCAAAGTTTATGCATGATGCAGGTGCAAAAGTAGTGGGTATCTCCGATGCTTATGGAGCATTACATGATCCAAATGGATTGGATATAGATTATTTATTGGATAGACGTGATAGCTTTGGAACTGTTACGAAGCTATTTAATAATACGATCACTAATAAAGAGTTGCTTGAATTAGACTGTGACATCTTGGTTCCTGCGGCAATTGAGAATCAAATCACAGAAGAAAATGCCCATAATATTCGCGCGAAGATTGTTGTTGAAGCAGCAAATGGTCCAACGACACTCGAAGCGACTAAGATCTTAACGGACCGAGGGATTTTGCTTGTACCTGATGTGCTTGCCTCTGCAGGTGGAGTTACCGTTTCTTACTTTGAGTGGGTCCAAAATAATCAAGGGTATTACTGGACGGAAGAAGAAGTGGAAGAAAAATTAGAAAAGGTTATGTGTAAATCCTTTAATAATATATATGATACTGCACAAACAAGACGCGTAGATATGCGATTAGCAGCATATATGGTTGGTGTAAGGAAAATGGCCGAAGCATCAAGATTTAGAGGTTGGATTTAATGATTTATATTTGAAAAGCAATAAAAAATCTCCTATCATAAAATGATGGAGATTTTTTATTTAGGAGAGAGAGCGATGCAAATAGAAGATGTAATTATAATTGGTGGAGGACCGTGTGGGCTGTCAACGGCAATCGCATTGAAAAAAATTGGGAAGAATCCGCTTATTATTGAAAAAGGAAATATAGTGAATGCGATTTATCATTATCCTACACACCAAACATTTTTTAGTACGAGTGAGAAATTAGAAATTGGAGAAGTTCCTTTTCTAACGGAGGAATACAAACCTAGAAGAAATCAAGCATTGGTTTATTACCGGGAAGTAGTAAAAAGGAAAGGTTTACGGGTTCATCCTTTTGAAAAAGTAACAAGTGTGAAAAAAGAAGCTAATGAGTTTATCGTTCGGACGGATAAAAAGGAGTATGCTGCAAAGTATGTGATTGTCGCAACCGGTTATTATGATCATCCAAATTTGATGGGAATTCCAGGTGAGGATTTACCAAAGGTTTCTCATTATTTCAAGGAAGCCCATCCTTATTTTGATCAGGATATTGTTGTCGTTGGAGGGAAGAACTCAAGCGTTGATGCTACGATTGAGCTTGTAAAAGCAGGTGCAAGAGTAACCGTCATTTATCGTGGAAAAGAATACTCTCCTTCTATTAAACCATGGATTCTTCCTGAATTTGATTCACTCGTTCGAAATGGTGTCGTAAAGATGGAATTTGAAGCAGAGTTAAAGGAAATTGAATGTGATAAAGTAACTTATCTCAAACATGGCAAAGAGTATAGCATAAAAAACGACTTTGTTTTTGCTATGACGGGTTATCATCCAGATCATAGTTTTCTTGATCAAATGGGTATAGAAATTGATAGAGACACTGGAAGGCCAAGGTATGATGGAGAAACGATGGAAAGCAATATTGATGGCATTTATATTGCAGGTGTATTGGCGGCTGGAAACAATGCGAATGAAATTTTTATTGAAAATGGCCGCTTCCATGGAGAGCAAATAGCTCAATCAATAGCTAATAAAGAATCGTAAGAAATACCGGGCGAATGTTTGCCCGGTATTTTTATTGAAACATGTGATCCAGTTTTTTTATATCGGTAGTTGATTCTAGAGCAATCATCAACTTAATTCTAGCCTTCTGCCCATTTAGACCTTTAGAGAAAATGACACCTAAATCCTTAAACTGCTTCCCGCCGCCTTCATAGCTATAGACATCTTCTGCGAGACCATTAAAGCATCTTGATACAAAAACAACTGGTATTTTGTTTTCGAGCAGAAGCTTAATACCATGAATAGTTGCTGGAGGAAGATTTCCTTGTCCTAACGCCTCAATGACAACTCCGTTAAAATGTAAATCGTTTATCGCATAAAGAAGGGAGGAATCCATTCCGGCATGAGCTTTAATTAGTACCACACGTTTAGAAATGTTCTCCACATGATACATCTCTCTTTTCTTTGGTGAGTGGTGAAAGAAAACTCCTCTTTTTGTCACAGTCCCAATCGGTCCATACTGTGGGCTTTGAAAGGTAGATACATTGCTTGTATGAGTCTTCGTTACATTTACTGCCGTGTGTATTTCGTCGTTTAATACAACTAGAACTCCATTTCCAACCGCTTCCTCACTATTTGCTACTTTTAAAGCGGAAAGTAAATTATATAGACCGTCTGAACCAATTTCGTTACTTGACCTCATGGCCCCTGTCAAAACAATCGGTATGCTTGTCCGAATCGTTAAATCTAAGAAATAGGCAGTTTCCTCTAATGTATCAGTGCCGTGTGTAATCACGACTCCGTTAATTTTGTCTTCCTTTATATAAGATTCAATAATTGTTTTCAATTGGAGCATTTCTTTTGCCGTAATATGGGGTGAGGGCAGCTGGAAAGGCTCCTCAATGATTAAATTAGCAACGGACAAAAGCTCCCTTGTTTTATCGACAATTGGATTTTTTTCGCCCGGTTTTACAGCTCCTGTTTCCGTATCCTCACTCATTGCTATCGTTCCGCCTGTGTGGATAACAAGTAGATTTTTCATAAGAACCTCCTGTTAGATCATCCTGTTAGAATCATACCTATATGAAAGCCACTTCGTCTACATGAAACGTCAAAAATATAGATTTTCTTTCTTAAGAACTCATGATACGATGGAAGAAACGAATGGAAAAGAGGATAGCAAATGCTAGGGATTTTTTCTGCTGGGATAGCTCCTGGCTTAGCTCTTCTTAGTTATTTCTACTTAAGGGATGAGTACGGGTCAGAACCAATCTCAGTGGTATTACGTACATTTATATACGGTGCACTGCTTGTTTTTCCAATTATGTTTATTCAATATGTTATTGATGTAGAGCATTTAGTTGTTTCTGATTTTTTAAATGCCTTCTTTACTACAGGGTTTTTGGAAGAATTTTTCAAGTGGTTCATACTTTTTTATGCAATTTATCAACATGTTGAATTTGACGAACCGTACGATGGAATTGTGTATGGTACCTCGGTAGCACTAGGGTTCGCAACAAGTGAAAATATATTGTATTTATTGGCTAATGGCGTCGAGCACGCTGTGGGTCGAGCGCTATTACCTGTTTCAAGTCATGCGCTTTTTGGTGTGTTAATGGGCTACTATTTAGGAAAAGGAAAATTTACGAAAGAGAATAAAGGGAAATGGCTCTTATTTTCACTGTTTCTTCCTGTATTTTTTCATGGTATTTATGATTATATTTTAATGTCCTTCGAATACTGGCTGATCTTTATTTTGCCATTTATGATTTTTTTGTGGTGGCTTGCTCTCCGTAAGGTGAAGAGTGCGAGACACTTGAGCGGAATAAAGGCAACTAATGATGATATACACATTCAAAACCCCCTTCAATTATAAAATTGAAAGGGGTTTTTTGTCTTTTGATTCTTACTTAAAGAAGTTTCTAGTAGCTTTTTGCATAAAAAACCAACCTCTACAAAAAATAGGATTAATGTTAATAAGATTTACATCTGGGGGTTGCAAACGATGAACAAAAAAATTTTATTAATGAAAGTTGCTACAATCTTCTTTCTAACACAAGTTATTATCCCCTTTACAACAAAGGTGGATCAGGTTGATGCCTTCACCAATCAAGTGATTCAACAAGGGGCAGTAGGTGAAGATGTTATTGAACTTCAATCACGTCTTCAGTACATCGGTTATTATAATGGGAAAATTGACGGTGTATTTGGATGGAAGACGTATTGGGCTCTAAGAAACTTTCAGTACGAATTTGGACTGCCAATCGATGGACTTGCTGGACCAACAACAAAGCAAAAATTAGTAAAAGCAACAAAGTACAATGAACAATTTGTTAAGGAACAAATAAATAATGGAAACAAATTTACTCATTATGGTGGAGTAGATTTAGCAAAGCAAAAGAAGCCAAACCCGAAAGTAACTAAGGCACAGCCGAATAAGAATCAAGGAACGGCAACAGCAAAAAAACCAACAACAAAAACTCAAGCAAAAACGCCAACTGCACAACAACCGAAACAGAATACAACAGCAGCTAAGAAGCCGCAAAATAATAATACGGCAGCAAAGAAACCCACCGCACCACAAGCAAATGCTGGAAAACAAGCTGGCCCGAAAGCAACAGCTGCAACTCCACCAAAAAAACCTACAGCTGCTAATGTACCAAGTGGGTTTTCACAGAATGATATTCAATTAATGGCAAACGCTGTGTATGGAGAAGCAAGGGGAGAACCTTATATTGGTCAAGTAGCGGTGGCGGCTGTCATATTAAACAGGGTGCAAAGTGCTACATTTCCTAATACGGTTTCAGGTGTTATTTTTGAGCCAAGAGCGTTTACTGCCGTTGCGGATGGCCAGATTTGGTTAACCCCAAATGAGAACGCAAAAAAGGCGGTTCTGGACGCAATGAACGGTTGGGATCCGACTGGTAATGCCATCTATTATTTTAACCCTGACACGGCGACAAGTGGATGGATATGGTCTAGACCACAAATTAAGCGCATCGGAAAGCATATATTCTGTAAATAGGGGTGAGGTCGAATTGATTAGAACAATCTTAATAGGTGTTTTGGTGCTCGGGGTAGCAGGAACAGCTTTTTGGGGCTACCAAGAGCATCGTGAAAAAAATGCCGTACTCATTAATGCTGAGAACAACTATCAAAGAGCGTTTCACGATCTAAGCTATCAGGTAGATTTACTGAATAATAAAATAGGAACAACATTAGCCATGAATTCAAGGGAATCATTATCGCCTTCTTTAGCAGAGGTTTGGAAAATTACATCTGATGCTCATAGTGATGTTGGTCAACTTCCATTAACGCTTCTACCTTTCAACAAGACGGAGGAGTTTCTCGCGAAAATAGGTGATTTTAGTTACCGTACCGCAATTAGAGACTTAGAGAAAGAACCACTAACCGATAAAGAGTACCAATCATTGCAGGACCTGTATAAGCAGTCAGCAGAGATACAAGGTGAATTGCGAAAGGTACAGCATATGGTTTTAGAAAATAACTTACGCTGGATGGATGTTGAACTGGCTCTAGCATCATCAGAAGAGCCTTTAGATAATACAATTATTGATGGCTTTAAGACCGTTGAGAAAACAGTTGAAGGATATGGAGACACAGATTTTGGACCTGCCTTTGTGTCTTTAAGTCAAAAAGAAGACAACGAGTTTAAATACTTGCAAGGGAAACAAGTTAAAGAAGAAGAGGCCGTCCAAATCGCAAAAAAATATGCAGCCTTTGGAAATGATGTGGCTGTAAAGGTTACGGAAAGTGGGAAAGGTGCAAGTACTGGTTTTTATAGCATTTCTGTACAAAAAAAGGGTACGAATGAAGAAGCAAATATGGATGTTACGAAAAAAGGTGGTTATCCAATTTGGTTTATCTACTCTCGTGATGTGAAAGAGCAAAAAATAAGTCTAAATGATGCAAGTACGAAAGCAGTTCAATTCTTAAAGGATACGGGCTTTGAAAATTTAGATCTATTTGAAAGCACGCAGTACGATAATATTGGAGTATTTACCTTTGTTACAAATGAAAATGATGTTAGAGTGTATCCTGATGCTATTAATGTAAAGGTAGCATTGGATAATGGAAATATTTTAGGTTTTTCTGCTGATGATTATTTACGCTCTCACCATGTTAGAGATATTCCAAAGCCAACTCTAACGGTGGAGGACGCACAAAAGAAAATTAACCCAAGTGTTAAGGTGATGGAAAATAGACAAGCTATCATTATTAACGATATGAACGAAGAAGTACTGTGTTATGAATTCATGGGAACACTAGGTGATGACACGTACCGTATTTTCATTAACGCTAATAGCGGGATTGAAGAAAAGGTCGATAAGCTAGAAAATGCCGAGGAAGTATATGAGGATGTTGTATAAGGAAAAGCACCCGCTTTTCCTTTTTTTTAGATTCATATTGCGTCAATGAATAAGTTCATGTCATAATTTGTGGTGACAAGTTTTGACAGGATGTGGATCGTATGTTGAGAATAGGTACTGTAATTATGCTTGAGTTAAAATATGGAGATAAATTAGATAAATTTAAGTGTAAGGTTGTAGAGCAAAAAGAAAATCAAATCTATATCGATTATCCAATCAATATGGCAACTGAAAGAACGGTCTTTTTAATTGATGGGACACAGTTAAAAGGTTCATTTGTCTCTCAGGACAATAACTCGGTCTTTTTGTTTGAATCCGAGGTATTAGGTAGAACCAAGCAGAATATTCCCATGCTTATTCTATCTTATCCTGGTGACGAGCACTTGGTAAAGATACAAAGACGTCAATATGTAAGGGTCGAAACTACTACAGACGTGGCAGTACATCCTACAAATTCAGAGTTTAAGCCATTTACAACTGTTACAGATGATATTAGTGCAGGCGGTGCAGCAATCCTTATCAACGATAAACATGGAATCCTCGCTGGTCAAACCCTTCAATTATGGGTGGTACTTCCTATGCAAAGCGGAGAAATTCATTATTTAAAAGTAAAGAGTAAAGTAGTAAGACTCATTCCTTTAGATGACAGTCGTATGAAGGCATCGTTACAATTTGTTGATATGAGTTCACAGGACCGTCAACTTTTGCTTCGTTTTAGCTTTGACCGCCAGTTGCTTATGAAGAAGAAGGGTCTTGAATCGTGAATAAAATAGCCATAATTTCCCTATAATAGTACTGATATTATGGGAGGAAGTGAAATGGTGAAGACGTTTGAGCGTATTATTGTTAAGATCATTCTCATTCAGTTTCTTTTCCTTATCGGAACACAGTTTTTCTTTCATCAGTTAAGCATCTTTCCTGAGTTGAAAATCATTACAAAATACGAAGGTGTAAACAAAAATAATTTTGCGGATTTTCTAGAAACCTTTAATGGGAAATGAAAAGCAGGGAGCTCCTGCTTTTTTTGTTTTTTACAATATAATTAACAAGCAACGAACAAGTATATGCTAAAATATATAAGGAATCATTCGTTTACGATTCAAATTGAACAAACTAACAATATTGAAGTTCAAACAACTAGGAGGACATATGAGTAAAATATCTATCGCAATCGACGGTCCTGCTGCTGCAGGAAAAAGTACGGTTGCCAAAATAATAGCTGAGAAACTCTCATATATTTATATTGATACAGGTGCTATGTATCGTGCAATTACATATAAAGCTTTACAGTCTAATTGTGAGCTTACCGATGAGAGCGCCCTTAATGAGCTTTTAGCACATACAAAAATTGACTTGTTGCCAGGTGAAAAAGGACAACTTGTATTCCTTGACGGACAAGAAGTAACAAAGGAGATTCGATCTGCCGAAGTGACAAATCAAGTCTCTATCGTGGCAAAACACCGTTTGATTCGAGAAGAAATGGTGAAAAGACAACAGCAATTCGGGGCGAATGGGGGAGTGGTCATGGATGGTCGAGATATTGGCACACATGTCCTTCCTCACGCTGAAATAAAAGTGTTTCTTCTGGCAAGCGTTCAGGAAAGAGCGGAAAGAAGATATCAAGAAAACCTTGAAAAAGGCTTTCCAGCCGACTTAGAAATGCTAAAACAGGAGATTGCCGCTAGAGATAAACTAGATTCTGAACGAGAAGTAGCACCTTTAAAAAAAGCGGAGGATGCAGTAGAGATAGATACCACTTCCTTATCGATTGAAGAAGTGGTTGAGAAAATCTTAGCATTAGCAGAGGAAAGGATAGGATCCTATTGACGATATATACTTTTGCACGATCCGTTGTAAACATGATCTACAAGCCTTTGTATCGTATAGAGACAATTGGCCAAGAAAATATTCCTAAAGTAGGATCGGTTGTGCTTTGTTCCAATCATATTTCTAATCTTGATCCAATTGTCGTAGGAACAACAACTCCTCGCCCAGTCCATTTTATGGCTAAAGAGGAGTTGTTTCGTGTACCTGTGGTTGGGAAACTTTTTCCTCATTTGAATGCATTTCCTGTCAAAAGAGGGATGAGTGATCGTGAGGCTCTTAGAAAGGGCTTAGCCGTCCTTAAGGAGGGGGAAGTTCTTGGATTATTCCCTGAAGGTACTCGCAGTAAGACTGGAGAGCTAGGAGAAGGGTTAGCGGGTGCCGGATTTTTTGCCACAAGGTCTGAAGCACTTATAGTTCCTTGTGCGGTTGTTGGTCCATATAAAGCTTTTAATAGGCTAAAGGTGGTTTATGGAAAGCCTGTTGATTTTACAGTATACCGAAAAAACAAGATATCAGCAGATGAAGCAACAAAAATTATTATGGAAGAAATCAGAAAACTGATAATTGCGAACAAATAGGGAAGTATCTCGCTTGACAAAAGTGGCTATTTATAAGAAGTTTAATTAAAGAGATTTTTTAGATTATTCTCTAAGTATGGTCAGGTGCCATTGTTTCAAATGGTGGTGGGAACACCACTTTTTTATAAAAATGGAGCAGTCAATGGATTAAGGAGGAGTACATATGTCTGAAGAAATGAATCAAGTGGAAGTTATGGATTTTCAAGTGGGTGACAAAGTAAGCGGACAAGTAACAAAGGTGGAGGAAAAACAGGTTATTATCTCAATTCCTAACAGCAAGCTTGATGGAATCATTCCAATAAGTGAGTTATCAAGTCTGCACATCGAAAAAGCAAGCGATGCGGTTAATGAAGGTGACCAGCTTGAATTAGAAGTCCTAAAGGTAGAAGAAGATGCCCTGATCCTTTCAAAGCGAAAAGTAGATGCTCAAAATGCATGGCAAGAGCTTGAGCAAAAGTTTGAATCTGGTGAAGTCTTTGATGCTGAAATTAAAGATGTTGTAAAAGGCGGACTTGTAGTCGATCTTGGAGTAAGAGGTTTTGTTCCTGCTTCTTTAGTGGAAGCACACTTTGTTGAAGATTTCTCTGATTATAAAGGTAAAACGATGGCATTTAAAATTGTTGAACTAGACAAGGAGAAGAATCGCCTTATCCTTTCTCATCGTGCCGTTATTGAACTTGAAAAAGGAAGACAAAAGAAAAACATCTTAGATTCATTAGCTCCTGGTCAGATTCTTTCAGGTACCGTACAAAGAATTACTGATTTTGGTGCATTTGTAGATATTGGTGGAATTGATGGATTGGTTCACATTTCTCAGCTGTCTCATGAGCATGTTGTTAAGCCGACGGATGTTGTTCAAGAGGGACAGCAAGTTCAAGTAAAGGTTCTAAGTGTTGACCGTGATAATGAGCGTATTTCTTTATCGATAAAAGAAACATTACCTGGTCCATGGGCTAATATTTCTGAAAAAGCAGCAAAAGGAACAACTTTAGAAGGGGTTGTAAAACGCCTGGTTTCTTATGGAGCTTTTGTTGAAGTGTTCCCAGGAGTAGAAGGGTTAGTTCATATTTCACAAATTTCCCATAAGCATATTGCTACACCAAATGAAGTATTAAAGGAAAATGAAACGGTGAAAGTGAAGGTTCTCGAAGTAAATGAACAAGAACAAAGACTTTCTCTAAGTTTGAAAGAACTAGCTGAAAAGGAAGAAGAAGTGAAGGATTATGAACTTCCTGAAGAGTCAAAAGGCTTTCAGTTAGGTGAAATGATTGGAGATCAACTGAAGAATTTAAAGAGATAATGGTGATGATCATTGACTAGATCGAAACGAAAATGGGACCATATACAATTTGCCCTCTCCACAGGGCAATCTAGAGACACTGGTTTTGATGATATTACATTTATTCACCAAAGCTTGCCTGACTCCTCAACTGAACAGGTGAGTCTTGATACGATGATTGGCGAACTTTCTTTGAGTTCGCCTCTTTTTATCAATGCCATGACCGGCGGTGGTGGAAAACGAACAGAAGAAATAAATGGACAGCTAGCCCTTGTCGCAAAGGAAACAAGAGTTGCAATGGCAGTTGGCTCACAGATGTCATCAATAAAGAACCCCAGTGAGATAGGCACTTATAAAATTGTTAGAAAAGAAAATCCGAATGGATTGATATTCGCAAATTTAGGTAGTGAAGCATCAGTGGATCAGGCGCTTCAAGCGGTTGATATGCTAGAAGCAAATGCGCTCCAAATCCACGTAAACACGATTCAAGAACTAACTATGCCTGAGGGAGATCGTGATTTTGCTGGTGCACTATGGCGCATTGAAGATATAGTAAAAAAATTACCTGTACCTGTCATTGTCAAAGAGGTCGGTTTTGGCATGAGTCGTGAAACAGCAAAGAAGCTCACTCAAGTGGGGGTTTCTATTGTCGATGTCGGTGGTTTTGGTGGGACAAACTTTGCTAAAATCGAAAATGAAAGACGAAATCGAATGCTGTCGTTTTTTAACTCATGGGGAATTCCTACAGTTGCTTCTATTGCAGAGGTAAAATACAGTTTCCCTGACTTAACTGTATTAGGTTCAGGTGGCATACAGTCTAGCTTAGACGTTGTTAAGGCATTGTCTTTAGGAGCATCCGCAACAGGGTTAGCGGGGTATTTGCTCCAAATCCTTTTAGCTGAAGGAGTAGAGGCAAGTATTACAGAAATTGAAGAAATTAAGATGGAAATTGGGTTTATGCTGACCGCTCTTGGTGCAAGAACTATTAAGGATCTTCAGAAGGCACCTTTGGTAATCGAGGGAAAAACTCATCATTGGCTTAATGAACGAGGAATAAACACAAAAATCTATAGTAATCGATAAAGCTCCCGGATAAGGGAGCTTTTTTCATTAATATCTTTTATTATTATTTAGCTCTCTAGCCTCTTCTGGGCTGGATAGTTTGGTTGCCCCTTTTTTCTCCAACTCTTGATCTCGGTCGGACTCGACACGACCACTTGCTTTTAATTTGCTTTGTTGACGATCTTTACCCATGATTCCCACCTCCTCCTAATTAACATGAATCATTTTTGAAAGTTTATACATCTTACGGTTAAAGTACATACTGAAAAGCCATAATGGAGATGATAGGAGGGTTGACATGGAAGGAATATTCTTTTATTGGACATTTTGGGCTCTTTGGATTTGTACGACCTTTTTTATGAGTAAAACGAATCCGAAACGAGTGAAGTACACAGTCATCATATTATTTTCGATTATTTTGTCTTCTCAATCCATACACTTGTTTGGGCTAGAAGTGTCTGTTGTTTCAATTTTCTTTTTAATCCTAGCCTATTATGAGATTGGGAAAATGAAAGGAAAATCAATGGTTTACTTTTTGATCACGTCATTTATTCTAATGCTTGCCTATGGCAGTTTTCAATTATTTGAGCTTTTTGATCCTGTTTGGTTAATCCTTGATAGAAATTTGATGTTTGCCGTCGTATTAACGTATATGACCATTATGATGCATAATGAGGTTTTTAAACGGGTGATAGCGCTTATTTTTGGGAGTATCCATGGAGAATTTGTTTATTCTCTAGTGTTGGATGTATATTCAATGGAAATTCCAATCGGGTCACTTCAGTTTTTAGATGTTATTTCCATATCCGTTTGTCTCATTTTGGCCTGGAGCGGTTTTGAAAAGCTAACTAGCCTGTTTGAAGGACATGTTTATCAACTAGAAAAGGGGAGAGGAAGACAATCGTGAGTGAGTACACTTATCCTATTTTATTTGGAGTGGTTGTTGGAACGGCAACAAGAATTTATATGCTACGAACGGATTATCGACAGTATCCCACATACCTTCATGGGAAAATCATTCATGTGGCTTTAGGGTTTATCGCTGCAGGACTAGGAACTGTTGCCATACCATCTATACTTGAGGAAGAGTTTACTGCCATCACCTTTTTAACTTTGGCTGCCTCACAATTTAGAGATGTGAGAAATATGGAAAGAAATACATTAAATGAACTGGATAACTATGAATTAGTACCACGAGGAAAAACGTATATTGAAGGCATTGCCATAGCTTTTGAAAGTAGAAATTATTTGGTTATTTTTACTTCCTTTCTATGTACGCTTGGATTTCTCCTTTTTAATATTTTGGGAGGGATCATTGCAGCAGTCATTGCCATTTTCATTTCTACCAAACTAATGTCTGGAGGCAGGCTTGGTGATATTGTTGAAGTAGAGTATTATGAACCTCGTTTTGATGGTCCAGGCTTGTATGTGGACAATATTTATATCATGAACATCGGTCTACCGGAAAGACAAAAGGAAGTACTTAGATATGGGATGGGGTTTATCCTTAAACCGAAAAATTTTGATGCAAGAGCGACAATTGCGAATCTTGGGCAGCGCCAGGCTATTCTACATGATGTATCCAACGCATTAGGAGTGTATCGAGATTCTGGTACACCAGCTCTCGTTCCCTTGGCGAAAAGAGACCTAGATGATGGGAGAGTGGGGGTATTTATTCTTCCGCAAGAAAATGATATTGAGAAGGCGAAGAAAATTATTGAAAAGGTTCCAACTTTAGAAAATGCAATCCGAATGCCTAAAGAGAGAGAGAAAAAACTAGAGGAGAGATAAAATGGATATTGAAAAATTTATCCTTGCTGCAATTACGACGAATCCTAAAAAAGTTCCATGTGGGGTGGCGGTTTTTCATTGTGATGATAAAGAGGAGATGGAAAAAATCACGACGAATCTAGAAGCAATTTTGGATGGAATTGCACATTCTCTTACAGATGAATTGTACATCATTGTAAAACATTAAAGTGGTTTCTTCTGATTTTATTTGCTAGTACATGACCACTTTGATAATATAATAAAGTTAGACCCTTCTGTTTGTAGAAGGGTTTATTTACTAAATGCTGATTTACACCATAATTAAATGAGATGTTTGTAATTTCAACTGTTCTTGCACGGATACATAACTTTGCTTATACATTGTCTGAATAATTGTTGATATCTCTTTTATTATTTTAGAAAGGATGAAAAAAATGGTAAAACCTGTAATAGCGATTGTAGGTCGTCCTAACGTTGGAAAGTCTACAATCTTTAATAGAATAGTTGGTGAGCGGATCTCGATTGTTGAAGATATACCTGGCGTTACTCGAGATCGAATTTATAGTTCTGCTGAGTGGCTTAGTCATGATTTCAACATTATCGATACCGGTGGAATTGATATCGGAGACGAACCATTTCTAGAACAGATTCGTCAACAAGCAGAAATTGCGATCAGGGAAGCAGACGTAATTATTTTCTTAACAAACGGCAGAGAGGGAGTTACCTCTGCAGACGAAGAAGTAGCAAAAATTCTTTATCGTGCCAAAAAACCAGTGGTCCTTGCAGTAAATAAAATTGATAACCCAGAAATGAGAGATCTAATTTACGACTTTTATGCCTTAGGGTTTGGAGAGCCGTACCCTATCTCAGGATCACATGGACTAGGTCTTGGCGATCTTTTAGACGCAGCAGCTAAGCATTTTCCAAGCAAGGACGAGAATGACTATGATGACGACGTTATTAAGTTTTCACTAATAGGACGACCAAATGTAGGAAAATCATCACTTGTTAATGCGATGCTTGGAGAAGAGCGAGTAATCGTAAGTGATATCGCTGGTACAACAAGAGATGCGATAGACTCAATGGTAACCGTAAATGGAGAACGCTACGTCATTATCGATACGGCAGGTATGAGAAAAAGAGGAAAAGTGTACGAAACAACAGAAAAGTATAGTGTGCTTCGTGCGCTACGTGCTATAGAACGTTCCGATGTCGTTTTAGTTGTTATTAACGCAGAAGAGGGAATCATAGAACAAGATAAAAAGATAGCTGGGTATGCCCATGAAGCAGGACGGGCTATTGTGATTGTCGTGAATAAATGGGATGCAGTGGAAAAAGATGAAAAGACGATGAAGGAATTCGAGGAAAAAATACGTGCGCATTTCTTATTCCTAGACTATGCTCCAATTGTGTTCCTATCTGCTAAAACAAAAAAGAGAATTCATACATTGATTCCAATGATAAATAAGGCGAGTGAAAATCATTCGATGCGTGTGGACACAAGTGTGTTAAATGATATTATTATGGACGCTGTAGCAATGAACCCTACACCAACAGACAATGGAAAGCGTCTGAAAATTTATTATACGACTCAAGTTTCAGTCAAGCCGCCAACTTTTGTTGTTTTTGTCAATGATCCAGAGCTTATGCATTTCTCATATCAGCGATTTATAGAAAATCGTATAAGAGAAGCTTTCGGGTTTGAAGGAACTCCTATCAAAATCTTTGCTAGAGAAAGAAAATAAGTAAAAGGTTGTGATGCTATGCAAATCCAAAAAGAAAAAATTGCTGTAATTGGAGCGGGGAGCTGGGGAACCGCCCTATCGCTAGTGTTAGCTGACAACGAGCATGAGGTAAGATTATGGGGGCATAATCGTGATCAAATTAGTGAGTTAAATTCCACTCACACAAATAAGAAGTATTTACCTGAGATTATACTTCCGGAAACAATTGTTGGTTACGACTCTCTTGAAGAGGTTTTAAAAGAAGTAAAGACCATCATATTGGCTGTACCAACTAAGGCCATTCGTGAAGTGATAAAAAAGATGGTTTCATTCGTTGAAAATCCGCTAACAATTGTCCATGTTAGTAAAGGGATTGAACCAGATACACTTATGCGCATTTCAGAGATGATTGAAGACGAAATGCCAGAGCATCTTTTACAGGATGTGGTTGTATTATCTGGGCCGAGTCACGCTGAAGAGGTGAGTCTTCGTCAACCAACAACAGTGACTGTCTCATCTAAGAGCATGGAAGCAGCTGAACGTGTGCAGGATTTATTTATTAACCAACATTTCCGTGTATACACAAATCCTGATATTATCGGAGTAGAAGTGGGTGGCGCATTAAAGAATATTATTGCGTTAGCTGCCGGTATCACTGACGGGTTAGGATATGGGGATAATGCAAAGGCAGCCTTAATAACTAGGGGGCTTGCTGAAATTGCTCGTTTAGGTACAAAAATGGGTGCAAGTCCGCTAACATTTTCTGGCTTAACAGGGATTGGTGATTTAATCGTTACCTCTACAAGTGTTCACTCAAGAAACTGGAGAGCTGGAAATTTGCTCGGCAAAGGCCAAAATTTAGATGAAGTGCTGGAAAACATGGGAATGGTAGTAGAGGGTGTTCGAACCACCAAAGCCGCTTATCAATTAGCGGAAAAGTACGGTGTGAAGATGCCGATTACAACGGCTTTATACAATGTTCTATTTAACCATGCAAAACCCAAGGATGAAGTTGATTTGCTCATGACACGTGTAAAAACTCATGAGATGGAAGATCTTGCAAATGTACTTGTTGAAAAGGGATTGGAATAAATATTTTCAAAAATGGGCCTTTCAATGATGCGTTTACATAGATAATTGCATACAATGCAACGAAGCAAACCTGGTAAAATGAACAGGGAGTATGTATATTTAGTCTTACGAGCTAAAGTAAAGTGACGCCCCTCCTTTGCTTTAGCTTTTTTTCGATCTAAAAAACGAATAAGGCAAGCATTGGGACAATTATGATATAATATTTTAGGCAAAGGGAGGGAGTTACAAATGTCACCGTCACTAATGAAAATGTGGATCTCCTTGGCGGGGATGGGCTTTATGTTTATTTCCATTATTTTAATTTATTTAAGCAGATTTAAGTTTTCTAACAAAGTTTTAAAAGCGATAACAGCTATTGTTGCCTATTTTTTAATGATTCTTTCCGGAATAATCATTTTTTTTGTCGTACTATCGGGACCAACAAGTTAAGTGAAATGGAAAATACATAGGTTAAAAGGGTTGAGTGTATGAAAGGCCAAGTATTATTGTTATTGTCCATCGTTATAATGGTGTTGACGGGCTGCATGTATCCGCAGGAAGAGTTAGCTCAAAACCAAATACCGTACGAAGATCAAGTTCAAGCGGTTCAATCTGCGGTTAAGCAATTTCAAGAGGACAATGGTGGTATATTACCTATAAAGACAAAGGAAATGGACACTCCTATTTATGAAAAGTATCCGATTGATTTTAACAGAATCAGTCCGAAGTATTTAGCAGAACCACCTGGAAACGCATATGAATCCGGAGGTGTATTTCAATACGTACTAGTTGACGTTGAGGAAAATCCAACGGTAAAGATTTTTGATTTACGAATGGCGGAAAAAATTAAAGATATTAATCTTTTAATTAGTTTACAAAAATACCCTCCATACAAAGAAGAAATAACAAAAGGTGTATACACAATGGATTTCAAGAAAATAGGTTATGAGGAAGAACCATTTGTTGTTAGCCCATATACGAACCAAAACCTTTCTTTTGTTATAACTGGAAGTGGAGAAGTATTTGTAGATTACAGAAGTGATTTATATCAAGCAATGCAAAGCGGAAGTTGTAAGAAGGCAGCAGGAGAGGATATTCGCGACTGCTTATTGCAGGATTCATTGTTTGTGCCTGCCTTTTCACTGCTATATACAATGGATGAAGAAACAAAAGAACCTATCTTTTTAGTGGATTAGTCATAACCTCTTTCTTACAGAAATACAATGTAGGAGAGGGGTTTTTTTATATTTGTATGGACTATAACAGTTAGGCAAAAAAAATTATAAAAACTGTCATAACGTTGTAGGACAACGTCATACACATATATTGTCTATACATTAGGGTTATTTTATCCCACTATCTCATTGATTTCAGGAGGGGATCACTTGGAAAAGGTAGATATTTTTAAAGATATTGCCGAAAGAACGGGCGGCGATATATATTTAGGAGTCGTAGGAGCAGTAAGAACAGGGAAATCAACCTTTATTAAGAAGTTTATGGAGTTAGTTGTTATTCCAAACATGGCAAATGAATCCGATCGAGCTCGCACCCAAGATGAATTGCCTCAAAGTGCTGCCGGGAAAACGATTATGACAACTGAACCAAAATTTGTACCAAATCAGGCTGCAAGCATACATGTTGACGACGGTTTGGATGTGAATATCCGCTTAGTTGACTGTGTTGGTTATACGGTTCCGGGTGCGAAGGGTTATGAAGACGAAAATGGACCTAGAATGATTAATACGCCTTGGTATGAGGAACCTATTCCGTTCCATGAAGCAGCTGAAATTGGAACAAGGAAGGTTATACAAGAGCACTCAACGATTGGTGTGGTTATTACTACAGATGGTACCATTGGAGAAATTCCGCGTTCTGCATACTTAGAAGCTGAGGAAAGAGTGATCAATGAATTAAAAGAGGTTGGCAAACCGTTCATTATGGTCATTAACAGCGTACAACCTTATCATCCAAATACGGAAAAATTACGTACAGAGCTTTCAGAGAAATACGATATTCCCGTATTGGCAATGAGCGTAGAAGGAATGCGCGAAGGTGACGTCATGAACGTAATGCGTGAAGCACTTTATGAATTCCCTGTGCTAGAAGTAAACGTGAATCTTCCTAGCTGGGTCATGGTACTTAGAGAGGATCACTGGTTAAGAGAAAGCTATCAGGAAGCTGTGAAAGACACAGTTAAAGATATTAAGAGATTAAGAGATGTTGACCGAGTCGTTAGTCAGTTTAGTGATTATGAATTTATTGATCGTGCAGGGCTTGCTGGAATTGAGATGGGTCAAGGAATTGCTGAGATCGATCTGTATGCACCAGACGATTTATACGATGACATTTTAAAAGAAATTGTCGGAGTAGAAATACGAGGAAAAGATCATTTGTTAGAGCTAATGCAAGACTTTGCTCATGCGAAGCAGGAATATGATCAAATCTCTGATGCACTTAAGATGGTAAAGCAAACAGGTTATGGAATTGCTGCACCTTCACTTGCGGATATGAGCTTGGATGAGCCTGAAATCATCCGCCAAGGACCACGCTTTGGTGTACGCTTAAAAGCGGTAGCTCCATCCATTCATATGATAAAAGTGGATGTAGAGTCCGAATTTGCTCCGATTATCGGTACAGAGAAGCAAAGTGAAGAATTGGTTCGATACTTAATGCAGGATTTTGAGGACGATCCACTGTCTATCTGGAACTCTGATATTTTCGGAAGAAGCCTAAGCTCAATCGTTCGTGAGGGAATTCAAGCAAAATTATCACTAATGCCTGAAAACGCAAGATATAAACTTAAAGAAACATTAGAAAGAATCATCAACGAAGGTTCTGGTGGATTAATTGCTATAATCTTATAATGCATGGACTCCTATATGGGAGTCTTTTTTTGTTTGATTTTATTAAATCACGACAAAATTCATCAAAAACCCCGAAAATACTACCATAAATTAGCGAAAATTCTTGATAACCCCAATTTATTATGATAATCTTTTAACAGAATTAGTACGATATGCCGTCAAAGCCTTATAAATAAAGGTTTTTCTTAAAAAAAACGTTGAAAAATTAGTTTTCATCATTTAATATAAGGCATGTCAGAGAAAACAGCTTCAATTACGTATAGAATTCAACTAAATTGTTTACTAATGAAGATAAGAACGTTTTCACTAACTGAATATACCATTTTGGGAGGAGGTGAAAGGCATGAACAAGACAGAACTAATCAACGCAGTTGCTGAAGCGAGTGAACTTTCTAAAAAGGACGCTACTAAGGCAGTTGACGCAGTTTTCGATTCAATTCTTGAAGCCCTTAAAAACGGTGATAAAGTTCAATTAATCGGATTTGGGAACTTCGAAGTTCGTGAGCGTGCAGCTCGTAAAGGACGTAACCCACAAACTGGTGAAGAGATCGAAATCTCTGCTAGCAAGGTTCCTGCTTTCAAACCAGGAAAAGCACTTAAAGATGCTGTAAAATAATTACATAAATCGATATATGTTTATGTTATAGAAAAGGATCTCGTTTAAACGTGATCCTTTTTCTATTTTTTCAGCTCTTTTGTGGCACATTAAAAGAACCTTCTACTTTGCTAGAAAGAAATTGATTGTGCTAATATGTATAAGTATAGTTGGCATGATATGAAAAAAACAGAGGGAACTCATTGCAGTAGGAGGAATTTAGTATGTCAGAAGTTAATCGTACCCAAATAGAGGAAGCGGTGCGTCTTATATTAGAAGCCGTAGGTGAAGATCCAAATCGTGAGGGTGTGTTGGATACGCCTAAACGAGTAGCGAAAATGTACGAGGAAGTATTCTCAGGATTGAATCAAGATCCAAAAGAATATTTCGAAACAGTATTTAGTGAGGACCACGAAGAAATTGTCCTTGTGAAAGATATTCCATTTTACTCCATGTGTGAACATCATCTTGTTCCTTTTTATGGTGTTGCTCATGTAGCTTATATACCAAGAAATGGTCGTGTGACAGGTTTGAGTAAGTTAGCTCGTGCTGTTGAAGCAGTAGCTAAACGTCCTCAGTTGCAAGAAAGAATTACATCCACAGTTGTTGACGCGATTATGGAGAAGTTGGAGCCTTATGGTGCAATGGTCGTTGTTGAAGCAGAACATATGTGTATGACTATGCGTGGAGTGAAAAAGCCTGGTGCAAAAACCGTAACCCAAGCAGTCCGAGGAACGCTTGCGGAGGACGCAACGGCAAGAGCTGAGGTACTTTCCCTGATTAAATACTAAAACATTATAGAGGGGGCTACATAACGGTTAGCCCTTTCATACAAAATGAAGGGAGCGAGAAATAATGGACCAAAAAAATTCGTTAACAAGTGATTATATCGTTATAAAAGCAATAGAAGATGGTGTCAATGTAATCGGTTTAACAAGAGGCACTGATACAAAATTTCATCACTCAGAGAAACTCGATAAAGGCGAAGTGATGATTGCTCAGTTTACTGAACACACATCAGCTATTAAAATTCGCGGAAATGCCAAAATCATTACCTCTTATGGAGAGGTTGAGAGCGAAACAAAAGGTAAATAAATGCGAATCATGTCCATTTGGTAGGCATTTGTGTTATAATGGTCTCTGCCTTTAGTGAGTGGTAAATCGTACATATGCAGTAATCCTCATGCGAAATAATGAGGCTAATCACAATACATATACAGAATTTGGGGATACAAGGGTGATAATTGTGGGAGACTTTCAAAGAAAAATAGCCGATGTGAAGGAAAAAGTAGAGGAAAGGCTCCTTCACCCCTATATGTTCCAATATATAAATACACCAGTGTTAGACGAAGATAAGCTTTTATTGCTTATTTCGATTTTGGATCAATGTAAGTTATCTAATAAAGAGTTGGAGAATTATTCTATAACGACCATGTTGCTTCAAGTAGCCCTTGATACTCATGAACAAGTAACCAACACTCGTGCGAATAATGAGGTATTAAAGCAGCGGCAATTGACGGTATTAGCTGGTGTTTATTATAGTGGATTATATTATAAACTGCTCGCAGATTGTAATGATGTGCATGCCATTCGAATGCTAGCTCAAGGAATAAAAACAATCAATGATAAAAAAATAATTGTATATCAAAAAGATTTTTCAGAAATTGATACATTGATGGATAATGTGAAGTTGATTGAATCATCTCTCATTGATCAATTTACCGAGTATTTTCGTTTAGATGGATGGAATGACATTGTTGAAAATTTATTATTTATAAAGCGCCTTAGTAAGGAAAAGGAAAACTTTGTACAAAAGAAATCTTCGATTGTATTTGACGCTCTTCATACTCTTATTTTTCCAAAACATAACGGTTCACTTAAAGACCTGTCTTTTGAGCAACAAAACTATTTAATATTAATTTGTGACCGATATATAGAGTTTTCTAAGCAATTATTAGAAAAGGCTAAAAAAGGGCTTCCTCGAATAAATGAGCTGTTAGATTCTCGAATCATATCCATTATAAACCAAAAAACGATGGCAAAAACATTTGTGGAAGAAGGGTAACAAGCATGCATCAGTCGAAAGAAGAACGAGTTCATAATGTTTTTGAAAAGATCTCTGATAACTACGATAAAATGAATTCTGTTATTAGTTTTAAACTCCATACTAAATGGAGAGAAGATACGATGAAAAGGATGAATGTACAAAAAGGAAAAAAGGCACTAGATGTTTGTTGTGGAACGGCCGATTGGACCATCGCTCTTGCAGAGGCTGTAGGACCTACTGGTGAAGTGGTAGGACTAGACTTTAGTCAAAATATGCTCAATGTGGGAAAACAAAAAGTTACTGAGGCCAATCTTAACCAAGTAACGCTCATCCATGGAAATGCCATGGAGCTTCCGTTTCCTGACCATTCATTTGATTATGTTACCATTGGCTTCGGGTTAAGAAATGTACCAGACTATCTTCAAGTATTAAAAGAGATGAATCGTGTTTTAAAGCCGGGCGGAATTGCAGTATGTCTTGAAACATCACAACCAACATTGATAGGCTATCGACAGTTATACTATTTTTATTTTCGATTTATTATGCCATTGTTTGGTAGGGTGTTTGCAAAAAGCTATAGAGAATATTCCTGGTTACAAGAATCAGCTAGAGATTTTCCAGGCGTAAAAGAACTTGCTGGTTTATTCAAACAAGCTGGTTTTAAGGACGTCACATATAAGCCATACAGTGGCGGGGCAGCTGCTGTTCATTTTGGTCATAAATAAAATAATCTTCATGTACAGGTTAGGCTAGGTGATTCACGAATGAAGCTGAAAATGATGTATTCATTTTTAAACTCAGATATTAATATAATTGAGAAAACACTAGAGGATACGGTGGAGGCTGAGTCACCTCTTCTTCGTCAAGCATCTCTACACTTGTTGCAGGCAGGGGGGAAGAGAATTCGCCCTGTTTTTGTTTTGCTGTCAGGAAAGTTTGGCGACTATGATATACATGAGATGAAGAACGTGGCAGTAGCGCTTGAGCTTATACATATGGCTTCACTTGTTCATGATGATGTCATTGACGATGCAGAACTTAGACGTGGCCAGCCAACGATTAAAGCGAAATGGGATAACCGGATTGCGATGTATACAGGCGATTATATTTTTGCCAGATCGCTAGAATTAATGACA
Source organism: Robertmurraya mesotrionivorans (assembly GCF_050971805.1). Classification (NCBI taxonomy): domain Bacteria; kingdom Bacillati; phylum Bacillota; class Bacilli; order Caryophanales; family Bacillaceae; genus Robertmurraya; species Robertmurraya mesotrionivorans. The sequence continues at coordinate 644,307 of NZ_JBPCCH010000001.1, forward strand.
AATATTAAAAACCCACTAGCACATCAAATTCTCTCTGAAACGATTGTTGAGCTATGTGTTGGGGAAATTGAGCAAATTAAATTTAAATATGACTACAATCAAACGCTTCGTGACTATCTGCTTCGAATTAAGCGGAAAACAGCATTATTGATTGCAGCCAGCTGCCAATTAGGGGCGGTGGCAGCAAACGTAGATGAGGAGATTCACAAGAAGCTGTATCAGTTTGGATATTATGTAGGCATGTCCTTTCAAATCACAGATGACGTGCTAGATTTTACGGGTACGGAAGAGCAATTAGGTAAACCAGCTGGTGGTGACTTATTGCAAGGAAATATCACACTACCTGTATTGTTTGCGATGGAGGATGAATCTTTACGTAAAAAAATTACCGCTGTTCATGAACATACTTCATTAGTTGAAATTGATGAGATTATCACTGCAATAAATAATTCTGGTGCCATTGAGCGTTCGCTTTCTATAAGTGATCGGTACCTACACAAGGCAATTGATGTATTAAATCAATTACCGAATAACCGTGCTAAAAAGACGCTTAGAGATATAGCTGTGTACATAGGGAAACGAAAATTTTAAATGTTGCGAAATCAGTTATAACTATGTTACGATTTTTGTGGATTGTCCATTGGCAATTCATTACATATGCGAATCAAAGAGGAGTGTAACTGATGGAGAAAACATTTTTGATGGTTAAACCAGATGGGGTTCAACGTAATTTGATTGGTGAAATAGTTGGACGTTTTGAGAGGAAGGGCTTTCAATTAGTTGGTGCAAAGTTAATGCTGATTTCTAATGAGTTGGCTGAACAGCATTACGGTGAACATAAGGAACGCCCTTTCTTCGGTGAGTTGGTAGATTTTATCACTTCAGGTCCTGTTTTTGCAATGGTTTGGGAAGGGGAAAATGTAATTGCTACCGCACGCCAAATGATGGGAGCAACAAATCCAAAGGATTCTCAACCAGGAACGATCCGTGGGGACTTTGCCGTGACTGTTGGGAAAAATATTATACATGGATCAGATTCTGCTGCAAGCGCTGAAAGAGAAATCGCTTTATTCTTTAAAGAAGAGGAACTTCTTTCATATAGCAAGCTTTTAAACAATTGGGCTTATTAATACCAAAAGAGACTTGTTTTTTACAAGTCTCTTTTTTGTAACCGCATTCAAATGATAGGAGTAAAAAATACCCAAGTCTTTTTTCACATAAATTTTCTCCTTTTTTATTGAATTTCGCTATAATAAAACTACAGATAGAAAAGTTCAAGTTCAGGGGAGAAAAAGTATGCTGGGAAATGATTATGAACAATTTATAATAAACATTAAGAAAAAGACCGGGATTGATTTGTCCTTATATAAAGAAGCACAAATGAAAAGACGCTTAATTTCTCTCTATGAAAAAAAGGGATTTCGCTCATTTCAGGACTTTTACACAGCGATAAGTCAGGACAAGCTATTATTAAATGAGTTTCTTGATCGTATGACGATCAATGTGTCGGAATTTTATCGAAATGGGAAACGATGGGAAGTATTAGAAACCAAAATTCTTCCTAAACTATTAGAGAAGAATAAGCGTCTGAAGGTGTGGAGCGCTGCTTGTTCAACAGGTGAGGAACCATATACGATTGCAATGATTCTTTCAAACTTTATGCCACTTTCGCAGATTCAAGTTTTAGCTACTGATATCGACGATCATGTGATAGAAAGGGCAAAGATAGGGATGTATGCGGAACGCTCATTAAATGAAGTGCCTCCAGAAATGAAAAAGAAATTTTTCACACAAGATGGAAGCTTCTTTAAGATTTCTGACGAGATCAAAAAGACGGTAACATTCAAAAAGCAGAATTTACTCGCTGATCCATTTGGGGGGTCTTTTGACTTGATTGTGTGTAGAAACGTTTTGATTTATTTTACTGAAGAAGCTAAAGATGTATTATACTATAAATTCAGTGAGGCATTGAGACAGGATGGCATCTTCTTTGTCGGTAGTACAGAACAAATATTTAATCCATCTCTATATGGTCTTGAAACCGAAGACACGTTTTTTTATCGTAAAAAATAGAAGCCATGGATTTGGCTTCTTTTTTTGTAAATTCACAAATTTCTGCTATGTTTATTGAAGGACATATGTTATATTGAGAAATAATCCTTTAATGAGTTGAAGGGGGAAAGAGAAATGAGATATTTAACAGCAGGAGAGTCACACGGTCCACAATTAACAACAATTATTGAAGGTTTACCAGCGGGGATGCCGCTTCTTGCAGAAGACATTGACAAAGAATTGGCAAGAAGACAAAAAGGGCATGGTCGTGGTAGAAGAATGCAAATTGAAAAGGATACTGTACATATTACAAGCGGTGTCAGACATGGAGCAACTCTTGCATCACCAGTAGCGCTCGTTGTACAAAACGACGATTGGAAGCATTGGACAAAGATTATGGGTGCAGAACCTACGGATGACGAAGAAGTTAAGCGAGTGATTACTCGTCCACGTCCTGGACATGCCGATTTAAACGGCGCGCTTAAGTATGGGCATAGAGATATGCGAAATGTACTTGAACGATCCTCAGCAAGAGAAACAACAGTAAGAGTGGCAGCTGGAGCAGTTGCTAAAAAACTATTATCTTGTCTAGGAATCAAAGTTGCCTCTCATGTGGTAGAAATTGGTGGGATTAAATCAGAGGTAAAGGCATACGACTCCATCGAGAGTTTGGCTGAGATCACTGAGAATTCACCGGTAAGATGTCTCGATCCAGTGGCTGAAAAGAAAATGATGCAGGCGATCGATGATGCAAAAGCTAATGGTGATTCCATTGGTGGAATTGTGGAAGTTGTCGTTGAGGGAATGCCTCCGGGTGTTGGTAGCTACGTTCATTATGACAGAAAGCTCGATTCAAAGCTTGCGGCTGCAATTGTGAGTATTAATGCCTTTAAGGGTGTTGAGTTTGGAATAGGGTTTGAAGCTGCTAGAAAGCCGGGTAGCGAGGTTCATGACGAGATTGAGTGGACTGAGGGAGAAGGTTTCCATCGAAGCACAAATCGTCTAGGTGGTCTTGAAGGTGGAATGTCAACGGGAATGCCTATCATTATCCGTGGAGTGATGAAGCCTATTCCAACCCTTTATAAGCCATTACAAAGTGTTGATATTGATTCTAAAGAAGCATTTACTGCTAGTATTGAAAGATCAGATAGCTGTGCAGTACCTGCAGCTGCTGTTGTTGCTGAAAATGCGATTGCATGGGAGCTTGCTTCAGCAATTACTGAACAATTCTACGCAGATCGCTTAGATACATTAATTAAATCAATTGAAGATCAACGAGCATATGCGAGGGAGTTTTAATGGAGACGATTCAAATCCATACCACTTCTAAGGAGTATCCTGTAGTTTTAGGGGCTGAGGCAGTAACAGCCATAGCCCCTTTTTTAAAGGAAAATCTTTCGAACGTTACAAAGATCATGATTATAACTGATAGTAATGTTGGTGATAAGTATTTATATAAAGTGAAAGAACAATTACGTGAATTCGAAGTTGTTTCACATATTGTTCCTAATGGAGAAAAAGCAAAGACTTTTGACGTTTTTTATGATTGTTTAACAGCGGCATTACAGGAGAAACTTGACCGTAAATCATTGTTTATCGCTCTTGGTGGAGGGGCGATTGGTGATTTATGTGGGTTTGTTGCTGCTTCTTTTATGAGAGGCGTCCCTTTTATTCAGCTGCCTACTACCATTCTGGCACACGATAGTGCAGTTGGCGGAAAGGTTGCAATTAATCATCCCCTAGGTAAAAACATGATAGGTGCATTCTATCAACCTGAAGCTGTTATATACGATATTGATTTTCTACAAAGTCTTCCAGCAATGGAACGTCGTTCAGGCTTTGCGGAAGTAATGAAGCATGCTCTAATTGATAATCTTTATTTTTATCAATGGCTGTTATCAGATGTAGAAAATCTTCAAACGATAACAACCGAGCAATTACAAGAGTGTTTGTCAAAGGGAATAAAGGTAAAAGAATCTGTTGTTTCAAAAGATGAAAAAGAGCTTGGTATACGAGCATTTCTGAATTTTGGACATACACTTGGTCACGCTATTGAAGCGGAGGCTGGGTATGGCTCCATAACACATGGGGAAGCAGTTGTAGTCGGGATGGTATACGCATTACGGTTAAGTAAAAAACTTTTACATTTACAGTTTGATCTCCAAGAGTTTGTCGATTGGCTACATATACTTGGTTACTCAACAAAAGTTCCTTCTCAGCTATGTGAAGAAAAGCTAATCGATCGAATGAAGCAGGATAAGAAGACCATTGGTCAAGTGATACAATTTGTTCTATTAGAGGAAGTTGGGAAACCAGTCCTTTATAAAATCGACGAAAATGTCCTATTAGAAGAACTAAAACAATTTATGAAGGAGGAGAGCCGATGATTAGAGGAGTTAGAGGTGCTATTACGATCCAAGAAAATAAAGAGGAAGAAATTATAGCATCCACCAAGAGGCTACTCGATGAAATGATTCAAGCTAATCAAATCTCTCCAGAGTCAGTCGCATCCGTATTTATTTCTGTTACTGATGATGTTACAGCAACATTTCCAGCTAAAGCTATGCGTCAATTAGAGGATTGGACATATGTTCCTGTCATGTGTATGAAGGAAATCTCTGTTCCGACTGGAATCAAATTATGTATCAGGGTCATGATGCACGTAAATACTGAAGTAGCACAAACGGATATTGAACATGTTTATTTGGAGGAAGCAGTTCTTTTACGACCGGATTTAAAGAAATAGGATATTTATACGTAAGAGGTGATGGATGATGAGATGGAAGGATCAAATTAAGTCGTTAGCCCCTTATCAGCCGGGGAAATCAAAGGATGAAGTAAAAAGGCAGTATGGGTTGGAAGAAATCATTAAATTAGCATCCAATGAAAATCCTTTTGGTTGTTCAAAAAAAGTGAGTGAAGTAATGTCTAAAGAATCAGGCTATTTCGCTCTTTATCCAGATGGCTATGCCACTAACTTACGCGATGTGTTAGCAAAGCATGTGGGAGTGACAAAAGATCAATTAATCTTTGGAAACGGTTCAGATGAATTGATTCTAATTATTGCCCGTGCCCTTCTACGACCAGGCTATAATACTGTAATGGCTACGCCAACCTTCCCGCAGTATAAGCACAATGCCATTATTGAAGGTGCAGAAACTCGCGAGATTCCTTTGGTAGATGGTCACCATGATTTAGATCAAATGCTTGCTGCGATTGATGAGAAAACAAATGTGGTTTGGGTGTGTAGTCCGAATAATCCAACAGGTACATATATTCCAAAAGAAAAGTTGGAAAGTTTTCTTGCTAGAGTTCCAAAAGAAACACTTGTTGTATTGGACGAAGCCTACTACGAGTATGTAGTAGCGGATGATTACTATAATTCTGTGGAACTGGTAGAGCAGTATTCAAATTTGATTGTTCTTAGAACCTTCTCAAAAATATATGGGCTAGCCAGCTTGCGCGTGGGATATGGATTTGCTTCCAAAGAAATAATTCGTGCGCTGGAGCCGGTGAGAGAGCCATTTAACGTGAATAGCTTCGCACAATTAGCGGCTATTGAAGCTTTAGGTGATCAAGAGTATGTGGAAAACTGTCGTACCTTAAACCATCAAGGATTAGAACAGTTTTACAAGTTCTGTGAGGAGCGTAATCTTTCTTATATGCCTTCCCAAGGGAATTTTATCTTAATAGATTTTAAGACTGATGGCAATGAAGTATTCCAGTTCTTATTAGAGAGAGGGTATATCGTTCGGTCAGGAAATGCCCTTGGTTTTCCGACATCCGTCCGAGTTACGGTTGGCTCGAAGGAACAAAATGCTGGCATTATTGAAAAAATGTCACAATACATGAAAGTTAAAGCTCATTAAGTAACTTTAGGCGGTGATTTCTTGAAAGGGCGTGTGCTAGTCATTGGACTAGGGCTAATTGGGGGGTCATTAGCTCTTTGCATAAAGAAAAGACACCCAGAGGCAACACTAATAGGTTTAGACATAAATTTAGAACAATGCCGTCTCGGAAAGATGCTTGGCGTAATAGATGAGATTTGTGTCAATCTGGAAGAAGAAGCAGTAAACGCAGATCTAATTCTTATTTCAACTCCAGTTATAGAAACAGAAAAAATGATCGAGAAGCTTTGTGAACTTCCGCTAAAGCAAGATGTCATCATTAGTGATGCGGGAAGTACAAAAGAAGCAATTGTGTTAAAAGCTCGGTGTTTAAAGGAGAAAAACATTACGTTTATTGGTGGGCATCCGATGGCAGGCTCACACAAAAGTGGGGTTGCTGCAGCCAAGGAAATCCTATTTGAAAATGCTTTTTACTTATTTACACCGGAGCCACATATCTCACATGATAAGGTGGATTTATTAAAGAGTTGGCTTGAAGGAACTAGAGCGAAATTTATTACTATATCACCTGAAGAACATGATTACTTAACAGGTGTTATTAGTCATTTTCCACATGTGATTGCGGCCTCTCTCGTACATCAAGCTGAGCAAACAAGTAGAGACCATCAGCTTATTACAAGGTTGGCTGCCGGTGGTTTTAGAGATATTACTAGAATTGCCTCAAGCAGCCCAGCGATGTGGAAGGATATTTCCCTTCATAACAAGAAGGTACTTCTATCTTTGTTAGATCGTTGGAAGGATGAGATGGATAAGTTCTCAAAAATATTATCAGATAACAATGAGGAACAGCTGTTTGATTATTTTGCCGAAGCCAAAAATTTTCGGGATGATCTTCCTAGTAAGGAAAAGGGTGCTATCCCTGCATTTTACGATCTATTTGTTGATGTTCCGGATTATCCAGGTGTAATCTCGGAAATTACAGGTTATTTAGCAAAAGAGCGTATTTCCATTACCAATATCCGTATTTTAGAAACTAGAGAAGATATAAACGGTGTACTTGTTATCAGTTTTCAAACAGAGGCCGATATGGCGAAAGCAGAGGAATGCATACAGCGTTATACCAATTATGGCACCTCAACCGGCCTATAGGTTTTGTTAAAAGATAAGAAGTATTACTAAATGAACTTTGAACAGTGTCTAGCTGCAGCGCCTAGCTCCTCGGGTCATAAGCCAAAGCCCTACAGAGGTCAGGACCTCTCTCGGTCTCCGTCTTATGCCTGTCGGAGCTTACCAAGGCGCTTATGCTTTTCTATTCGAAAGGAAGGATACAATGACAACGGTGTTAACGTCACAAGTAAAGAGACTGGTAGGCGAACTCTCTATCCCAGGAGATAAGTCTATTTCTCATCGTTCTGTTATGTTTGGAGCGATTGCTCATGGTACGACCACAGTATCTAATTTTCTAACAGGTGAAGACTGTCTTAGTACGATTGCTTGTTTTCGAAAATTAGGGGTATCGATTCACCAGCATGAAGATACAGTTGAAATCGTTGGGAATGGCTTTGAAGGATTAGTAGAACCTAATGAACGACTAGATGTTGGAAACTCGGGAACAACGATTCGATTAATGCTTGGTATTTTATCAGGCAGACCTTTTTATGCAGCATTGGAAGGAGATTCTTCAATCGCCAAACGTCCTATGACAAGGGTTACGAATCCACTGAGCCAAATGGGGGCAATTATTGACGGCAGAGAAAATGGGAAGTTCACTCCTATTTCTATTAGAGGTGGAAATTTAGAAGGATTTACGTACGAGCTTCCAATGGCAAGTGCGCAAGTAAAATCAGCAATTATACTTGCAGGCTTACAAGCAAATGGAACAACAACGGTCATTGAGCCATCGAAAACAAGAGATCATACGGAAAGAATGATTCGCCAATTTGGCGGGGAAGTGTCTGTTGATGGTTTAAAGGTTTCTGTAACTGGTGGACAAACACTTCAGGCAACTCATGTTCATGTTCCGGGTGATATCTCTTCTGCTGCCTTCTTTTTAGTAGCAGGTGCGATTGTACCTAATAGTGAAGTGACATTGCGCAATGTTGGTATTAACCCTTCTCGGACGGGGATTATTGACGTGATGCTTCAAATGGGTGCCTCTCTTCATGTTTCTGATGAAGGTAAGGATGCGGCAGAGCCTGTAGCAGACTTAACTATTACAACCTCAAGTCTAAAGGGAATAACGATTGAGGGGGATATGATTCCTCGCTTAATCGATGAAATTCCTATCATTGCCTTATTAGCTACACAGGCTAAAGGAACAACGGTTATTAAGGACGCTGAGGAATTAAAGGTAAAAGAAACAAACCGAATTGACACAGTTGTAAATGAGTTGAAGAAATTAGGAGCGTCGATTGAAGCAACGGACGATGGTATGATTATTCACGGTGGAAGCAAACTTCATGGAGGCCAAGTGAATAGCCATGGAGACCATCGAATCGGAATGATGCTAGCCATTGCAAGTTTAATCAGCAGTGGGGAAGTAACCTTAGAAAATGAAGAAGCCATTTCTGTTTCTTATCCAATGTTCTTCTCTCACTTAAATAAATTAATTAAGTAATAAATGACACTGGCACGTATTTGATACGTGTCAGTTTTATATTTTCTATAAATATGTATGAATGTCCATTTTGTCTCATAGTTTGTCATAAGACCCTAAGAAGAGGTGGTTTTATGGCGTATATTATAGAGAATATAAACCTTTTAAAGAAGGACAAGCTGGAGAAAATATCGATTCTTGTGAAAAATGAGCGTATTTCCTCGATCACTAGTGAAATGAAAAACTATTCTTATGTAAAAATGAATGCCAGCGGCTATATTACGACAAATCCCCATGTCATCTTTGACCCGAAAGTACCAGCACTCACAACCTTTTCAGAAATGAAGTCATATATGACGGAAAGGTTTCTTAAAAAGGGCTGTACCACATTTTTAACTTATGTGTCAGTATCTCAAGAAAAGAATTTAAAAACAAGCTTGAAACAGGTGAAAATGGGGTTATTAAGCAGTCCAATTGACTATGTTATTGGAGTAAAGATTCCTATCTCAGCATTGACTCCATCCTTTATACGAACGGCCAAACGAGAAAAGGTACCTGCTGTTTTTATTGAGTTTTCTTCAGTAGATGAATTGAAAGAGAAGCCTTGGGGATGGATTAAGGAAGCCATGTTTCCATATAATAGTCCTTTAATTCCATGTATTCTTATGGACGGAGAACGCGAGAAGAAGCGTGCCAGACAAGTATGGAATGAAATCATGGGTAAACATAACATCGCAAGTATAAGAGAAGAGCTGATGGAAGGGGAACCTATCACACAGGAAGCCCTGCATAAAATGGGAATCCTACCTGTTAAATCTCATTTACATCCAGGAAGTGAAGTGAGTTATAATTTCTATTTGAAATCATCTGAAATCATAAATATTGATGAAAAGAGCCTATTTTTATATCATAGTGATAGACTACTAGTAACCGTTCATAAAGGCGAAGTGATTCGTGCAGGCGATAAGGTATGGTTTCGGTCCGGATATGGAGAACATGTCATAATAAAGACTCCTAGTTTTTTTGCAGGGGAATAGATTAAAGTAAGAAGGGATACAAGATGGATAAAGTAGAAAAGATCCTTTCTCTATTAGAAAGTGGTCAACATGAGGAAGCAATAAAAAGTTATAAAGATATTTTATTAAATGGATCAAATGAAGAAAGATTTGTTCTTGGTGAGGAACTTCTTCAGCTAGGTTTTCTTGAGGAAGCAAAAGAACTTTTTGAAACGCTATTAATTGCGTACCCGGAAGAAGGGGAATTGCTTGTGTTATTAGCAGAGGCTTGTATCGAGCTTGGGAATGAGGAGGAGGCAATGCTAGCTCTCGAAAAAATTCACTCTTCTGACCAGAGCTATCCTCAGGCCTTGCTTCTTGCAGCTGATTTATACCAAATGCAGGGCTTATTTGAAGTAAGTGAACAGAAGCTTTTAACAGCTAAAAAAGTTCTCCCTGATGAAGTATTGATAGACTTTGCTTTGGCTGAGCTTTATATGGAACAAGGAAGATTTACAAACGCGATTCAATTGTACGAGGGTGTGCTTAAAAAGGAAAAAGAACTTGCTGGGACAAGTATTCACCAACGTTTAGCAGAGGCGTACAGTGCAGGTGGAGCGTTTGAAGAGGCATTACCCCATTATGAACAAGCACTAGAGGACAGATTTGAAGTGAATACATTGTTTGGGTATGGTTTTACAGCCCTTCATGCGGGATACTACCAAACGGCGATCGAGAAACTTACAGAATTGAAGAATATTGACCGTGAGTATAACTCTCTTTACTTATCTCTAGCTAAGGCGTATGAGCATGAAGAAGAGCTATCGAATAGTCTCGAGGTTATTAAAGAAGGCATTCAATATGACGAGTTTAATAAAGACCTCTTCTTCTACGGTGGAAAAATTGCATTAAAATTAAATCTTGAGGATGAAGCAGAGAGGCTGATTAGGGAAGCGTTAGCGCTTGATCCGGAGTTCGTTGAAGCCGCACTTACCTTAAATAAGCTGTTTTTTCACCAAGAAAAATATGATGATGTGTTAGAGATTATTGATATTATGAATGAGCATGGAGTAGAAGAACCGCAGTTATTGTGGGATGAAGCGAATGCTTTGGCGAATGTTGAAAGATATTCAGAGGCATTAAACAAATATCAACTTGCATATAATTTCTTTAAGAATCAACAAGAATTTTTAACAGACTACGGTTATTTTTTAATTGAAGAAGGAAAAACGCATGACGCTGCAGAAATTTTTAGTATACTTCTTCAAATGGATCCAAGTAATGAAGAGTTTGCAGAATTGGTGCAAAGATTTTCTGAAGACGTGTAAGTGAAAAAAACAGGTGTTTAATCGAAATTAGTTGTATGCAGAGGAGGGAAGCAACGATGACGACCCCTGTATCTGTCAACGAGAAAAAAGATTTTATTCGCTGGTTTTTAAATCATTATCAACTAAAAAGACGAGAATGTGTATGGATTTTAAATTACTTAATGAGCCATGATCAATTAATGGAGAAAGTGCACTTTGTTGATCAAGCGCAATATTGCCCACGTGGTCTCGTTATGTCTACACATTGCGTTGATGAAGTACCATTTCGTTTTTATAAGGAAAATGTGATGACAACGGATGCTGAAAAATCATTCCATGACATTCGCCTTAACCGAGATGAAGAGATTTATATTCAGTTGAATTTTCACGCATCAAATCAAGCGCATCAATATGTGATTGTGCTAGAGGACAATCCATTTATGCCAAACAGTCTGCAAATTAATGAAAAGGATCGTATCCTTGCTGAAAGATTTTTAACAACTAGTTTATCAAAATTCCAGCGTGATAAGCTTCTTACGTTGATTGATGATGCACTTGACAGACAGGATCAAGAAGCCTTTCAGGAACTAACAAGACAGCTAAAACTGCTCGGAAACAGTGAATAAAGAAGAAGCCTGCTAGTACATAGCAGGTTTTTTTTGTTTCTAAAAAATGGTATGATAGGAATGATTTAATAGAAAATTGGAGTGGTTCTTGTGAAATGGGTTTCTCAGGATATGGACATGTTTTTGGGAGCAAGAGAGTATGTAGACACAGCTGTGTTGCCTTTGTTTCCAGTGTCATTTGGAAATGATATTAAGCAGTCGGTTGCGATGACGGAATTTATCCAACTGCTTACAATTCCTCTAGAAAGGCAGTTTAAGGGAAGAATGATTATGCTTCCAGGACATAGTTATCTAAAAAATAAGAGCAAAGAGAAGCTTTTAGAAGAAGTCAGTGTTTGGGAGAAAGAGCTTTTCGATAACGGATTTAAACATGTTTTCTTTGTCACATCAGATAGTATTTGGAAATCCCTAGAAGGGGAACTAAAGGGAGGTCTAATTTGGCTACCGTCCATCCCGTTAGCAGCTATGGATGAGGGTGCTAGAAACAATATTTTAGAGGACCAAGTAAAACAGCTTTTACAATTGTTCATGCAAAAATGGCAAGAAGATGTATAAAAAGAGATAATAGTCACACAGTTGACATCGTTTGGTCAAAGTATTATATTGACCTCGCTTACATCTTGATATATCATGGTTATGTCCTAGTTTTATAATGTGTTGAATTATGTCCGTTGGACTCAACTTCATAATAGAGGGGGGAAAAGTATGAGCAAACATCGTGTTTCTAGACGTCAATTCTTAAACTACACTCTCACTGGTGTAGGCGGTTTCATGGCTGCTGGAATGCTTATGCCAATGGTGCGCTTTGCTGTAGATCCAGTATTGAAAGCGAGTGCAAGTGGGGATTTTATTCCTACTCCGCAAAAAATCAGTGAAATTACTGAAGAACCAACTCGAGTTGACTTTTCATTTGAACAACAAGATGCTTGGTACACTTCAGAAGTAACAAATACGGCATGGGTGTACAAGGATGAAAATGGGGAGATCGTCGCTTTATCACCTGTGTGTAAGCATTTAGGCTGTGTAGTTGACTGGAACACTGACAAAGCAAATCAAAATCGTTTTTATTGCCCTTGTCATGGTGGGTTGTATGAAAAGGACGGGACGAACGTACCTGGTACACCACCGATTGCAAAACTTGATGTATATCCAACACAAGAAAAAGACGGCTTCCTACTTTTAGGAAAAGCCAAGCCAAGAGAGGAGGCGTAATAGATGTTAAACAAAATTTATGATTGGGTAGATGAACGTTTAGATATTACGCCTTTGTGGCGCGACATTGCTGACCATGAAGTACCCGAGCACGTAAACCCTGCTCATCACTTTTCAGCGTTCGTGTACTGTTTTGGTGGTTTAACGTTCTTTGTTACTGTTATTCAAATTTTATCTGGTATGTTTCTAACGATGTATTATGTGCCAGATATTAAAAACGCTTGGGAATCTGTTTATTACCTTCAAAATGAAGTGGCATTTGGACAAATTGTTCGCGGCATGCATCACTGGGGTGCTAGTCTTGTTATCGTTATGATGTTCTTACATACATTGCGAGTATTTTTCCAAGGTGCGTATAAAAAGCCTCGTGAATTGAACTGGATTGTCGGAGTATTAATTTTCTTCGTTATGCTTGGTTTAGGATTCACTGGATATTTATTACCATGGGATATGAAAGCTCTATTTGCTACTCAGGTAGGGATAAAAATTGCTGAATCAACACCACTTATCGGGGAACAAGTGAAGATCTTACTTGCTGGACACTCTGACATCGTTGGTGCTCAAACATTAACTCGTTTCTTTGCAATTCATGTATTCTTCTTACCTGGTGCTCTATTAGGATTAATGGGAGCTCACTTCTTAATGATTCGTAAGCAAGGTATCTCTGGTCCATTGTAAGATCTGAATGTAATCTATTGAAAGAGATTGATAAAAAAGGAGGGGGATTGTTGTATGCATCGTGGAAAAGGTATGAAGTTCGTAGGTGATTCTCGTGTGCCTGCAGAACGCAAACCGAATATTCCGAAAGACTACTCGGAATTTCCTGGCAAAACGGAAGCATTCTGGCCTAACTTCCTTCTCAAAGAATGGATGGTAGGGGCAGTTTTCCTTATTGGATATTTATGTTTAACTATTGCTCATCCATCTCCTCTAGAGAAAATGGCTGATCCAACAGATACGGCATATATTCCACTGCCAGACTGGTATTTCTTATTCTTATACCAATTGTTAAAGTATAGCTACGCTTCGGGACCATACAATGCTATTGGGGCATTTATTATTCCTGGTCTAGCATTTGGTGGTTTATTGTTAGCACCTTTTATTGACCGAGGACCTGAACGTCGTCCTTCTAAGCGCCCATTAGCAACTGGCTTTATGTTATTAGCTCTTGCAGCTATTACATTCTTAACTTGGGAATCTGTTGCAACTCATGACTGGGAAGCTGCTAAAGCTCAAGGTCAAATTGTTGCTGAGGTCGAGTTTGATCAAGAGTCTGACGGCTATAAGCTACTCGATCAAAATGGTTGCTTAGCATGTCATGGTGGCGATCTCCAAGGTGGGGGGCCAAATCCAGCTTTAGTTGGTAATGAATTAACTGCTGATGAAGTTAAAGATATTGCTAAAAATGGTAGAGGATCCATGCCTGCTGGAATGTTTAAAGGAACTGATGAAGAGTTAGAAGTTCTTGCAGAGTTCGTTTCTTCTCTTAAAAGTGAATAATAATTGAGAGCTGGCATAGTAGTATATGCCAGCTTTTTTCAAATGATAGCGAGGTGTGAAGGATGAAGTGGATTTACTTTTTTTTAACCAATCGAATGATTCTTTGGCTTTTACTCGTTGTTAATGTTCTTGGAACAATCTATGCTTATTATTGGTACAGATATCAGCTAGCAGAAACACCACCGATTTTCTTATTATTTGTTCCAGACAGCCCAACAGCGTGTTTATTCTTTGTATTTGTTTTAGTTGCCTTTATACTAGGCAGAAATTGGCCTTTATTTGAGGCGTTAGCTATGGTGACCTTGTTTAAGTATGGAATATGGGCAGTCGTAATGAACTATCTTGTTTTAGTTGTTTCTGGAGAGTTAGATATGATTGGTTATATGCTCATGCTATCGCATGGTGCAATGGCCATACAGGGTTTATTATATGCGCCATTTTACCGATTTAAGGCGTGGCATTTAGTTGTAACTGGTATTTGGACACTACATAATGATGTGATAGATTATGTGTTTAAAATGCTTCCTAGATATCATATGCTTGATGATTATATTCCTCAAATAGGTTATTTTACCTTTTGGTTAAGTATTGTATCATTAACGCTTGCTTATTGGTTTGTAGTAAGAGCGAACAGCAAGAAAATGGAACTTACATTTTGATCCTACCTATTGGATAATTTCTGGTCTAACCTTGTCCTCCCATACATAACATTTAATAGTATAAAGAGGGGGGACAAGTATGAAAGCAAGAGTTGTTATATTTATATGTATTTTGATTCTACTATTTCCTATAACGATACATGCAGATGAAACGTCGCCTATCGATAAGCTAAACTCAATCTCAGATGAGGCCTTACAAATGGTGAGATCATCTCGATACGATGATGCACATAAGCTTCTCTTGTATTTCTCTGAAGAATTCATTAGCATGGATCAAAGACCGTTTTCTATGGATGAATTACGGATTGTTACGGTCGCACATAATGAGGCGTTAGAGGCAACAGCTAATGATTCAATGGAACATTCGGAGATCGTAAATAAAGTAACAAAGTTCCGCCTAGTTATGGACGCCATTAATACAGGTCGTCAGCCTCTTTGGACTGAGATGGAAGGACAAGTGCTCATGGTATTTGGTGGTGTAAAAGAAGCGGTCAAAAGTGGGCATACGGAGAGGTTTCATGAGCAATTAAACTCTTTCCTGTCTTTATATCAAATGATCTACCCTAGTTTAAAACTTGATATTAGATCCGAGAAAGTCCAAAGACTTGATACAAAAATCAATTATATTGATCATTATCGACCGAAAATACTTTCCGAGGAAAGTAGTATGAAGGATTTAGATTCGATAGAAAGTGATTTAAAGAGTATTTTTGAAGGAATGACTGAAGATGAAGCGGATCCTTCCCTTTGGTGGGTTATTTTTACAACAGGTAGTATCATTGTTGCAACTTTATCTTATGTAGGGTTTAGAAAGTATGCCGGTGAAAAAAATCAAAGGCGGGAGCAAAACCGCTCAAGAGAGCTAAAAGATTGACATCAATTGTTGTCAACTATAAAATTGGGGTAACAACTTGTTTTGAATTGGAGGAACATAATGACAACCCTTATTTACTTTGCTTTAATTATTTTGGTTCCACTTTGGGCTCAATTTAAAGTGAAGAGTGCTTACGCAAAATACTCTAAAGTAGCTTCTTCCTCCCATATACGTGGAGCAGAGGTAGCTCGTAAAATTTTAGATGCCAACGGTTTATATCATGTCGGTGTAGAGGAAACTCGAGGACATTTAACAGACCATTATGATCCAAGAGTAAAAACAGTAAGACTTTCTTCCGAGAATTATCACGGTCACTCTGTTGCAGCTGCTGCGATCGCTGCACACGAGGTTGGACACGCGATTCAAGACGACCAGGATTATGCGTTCTTACGCTTTAGACATGCATTAGTTCCTGTTGCCAATTTAGGTTCAAACCTATCTTGGATATTGATTATGGTGGGTATTTTTGCTCAAATTAGTGGATTACTTTTACTGGGAATCGTCTTCATGGCAGCCGCTGTTGTTTTTCAGGTTGTTACTCTGCCAGTAGAATTCAATGCTTCCAATCGTGCCATGGACCAAGTGGTTTCAATGGGGATCATTCGTAATGATGAGGAAAGAGAGACAAAACGCGTGCTAAATGCAGCGGCATTAACGTATGTTGCAGCAGCAGCAGTTGCTGTTCTTGAGCTAGTTCGTTTAGTCTTGATATATACGGGTATGGCAAGAAGTGAAGATTAAACAAAAAAAACAGCCTTAGGGCTGTTTTTTTAATGCTCAATGGGGCGTTTGTTTTCATCTAGAGTAAATCCCTCTCCTAATACATCATGCACCATTGTAACAGAAACAAATGCGTGAGGATCCACTGAAGTAATGACCCGCTTTAATAGAACGATCTCGTTTCGGCCTACAACGCAATAAAGAACTTCCTTTTCTTGCTTAGAATAAGAACCGTGGCCTTTAAGAACGGTAACACCTCGTTCCATTTCGGTCATAATTTTGTCTGCAATTTCTTGGTTTTTCTCAGAAATAATGATAGCCCCTCTTGCAGAATAAGCCCCTTCTTGCATGAAATCAATGACTCTAGCACCAACAAATACGGCAACAAGCGTGTACATCGCTTCTTGATAGGTTAAGTAGAAAATTAGGGATAGTGTAATAACAACCACATCAAATAAAAACATCGTCTTCCCCATGCTCCAGCCTATGTATTTATGTACGAGTCGAGCAATTATATCAACACCACCGGTAGTTCCCCCATAACGGAAAATAATTCCTAGGCCAACACCGATAAATACACCAGCGAATAGTGCCGCAAGAGTTAAATCATCTTTGAGAGGCATATTGATTTGATAACGCTGAAAAATCCATAAAAACACAGAGACTGCAAGTGTACCAATAAGTGTATAATAAAAGACATTTCTTCCTAATAATCGCCAGCCAATAATGAATAAAGGAATGTTTAAGAGGAGATTTGTGTAGGAAGGATCTAAATTAAATAAAAAATATAGTAATAAGGTTATACCTGTAAAACCACCTTCAGCTAGATTGTTTTGCATATTAAAATGAACAATACCAAAGGAAAAGATAGCGGAACCAAGTAGAATAAAGAAGATATTCTTTAGTTTAAGCGTAAAAAGCATGCTTTGACCTCACTTTATAAACGGAAATTTTTAGCTATTTCTATTAGTGCGTTTCTAATTATAAGGGAAATCAAAGTTTAAACGCAATATCATAGCTGTTATTCATTAGAATCTGATAGAGCGATCCCTATCAAAATATTTGTAAATAGTGGTCCTTTTAGCTAACATTGTAATAATAGGTGTAGAGAAAAATGGCTGCACACGATATGATATGAGGTGAATACCTTTGGAAAACAGTAATAAGACAATGAAGCAATTGCAAGAAGAGGTAAATACATACATTAGCCAGTTTAAAGAAGGTTATTTTAGTCCACTTGCTATGCTTGCAAGAATGACAGAAGAGCTTGGTGAACTAGCTCGAGAAGTAAATCATTATTACGGTGAGAAACCAAAAAAGTCATCTGAGAAGGAAAATACCATTGAAGAAGAACTTGGAGACATGTTATTTGTTCTCATTTGCTTTGCAAATTCACTCAATATTGATTTAGAAGAAGCCCATAACCGTGTAATGGAGAAGTTTAATACACGAGATAAAAATCGATGGACAAGAATTGAAACGGAAGGGGAATAATTGTGGAAAAGATTAAAGTAGTAGTTGCAGGACCCCGTGGAAGAATGGGTGCTGAGGCAGTAAAGCTTGTTATGAATACTGAGGAATATGAGCTTGTTGGAGCACTAGACTATAAGAATAATGGGTTGAAGCTTAGTGATATTGGGTTTCCCTCTGCAGATGCACCTATATTTACGGATATCGAAGAATGTTTCAATACAGTAAAACCTGATGTATTAATTGATTTAACAACACCTGAATTTGGAATGTACCATGCAAAAACCGCTCTTCTACATGGAGTTAGACCGGTTGTTGGTACGACCGGTTTTTCTGATGATAACTTAAAAGAGCTAGAACGTCTTTGTGATGACCAAAAAAGAGGCTGCATTATAGCCCCAAACTTTGCTCTAGGGGCTGTATTAATGATGAAATTTGCGCGTCTAGCAGGTAGATACTTTCAAGATGTTGAGATTATCGAGTTACACCATGATCAAAAACTAGATGCACCATCGGGAACGGCTTTGAAAACTGCCCAGATGATTGCAGAAGTAAGGGATTATAAAGAGCAAGGGCATCCAAACGAAAAAGAAACGTTGTCTGGTGCTAGAGGAGCAAATTTTGAAGGGATGCATATTCATTCTGTTCGTCTGCCAGGGTTAATTGCCCATCAACAGGTCATGTTTGGTTCATCAGGTCAAACCCTTTCTATTCGCCATGACTCATATAATCGTGAGTCGTTTATGTCAGGTGTAAAGCTGGCAGTTGACTCAGTGATGAAGCTTAGTGTGTTTGTTTATGGTTTAGAAAATATAATCGAATAACTAGGAGGGGAATTATCTTGAACATTGCCTTAATTGCTCATGATAATAAAAAGGACGAGTTAGTACGTTTTGCAATTGCTTATAAGGATATTATTGAAGAGCATACCTTGTTTGCCACAGGAACGACTGGCCTAAGAATTATGGAAGCAACGGGATTGTCGATTCAGCGATTCCAGTCAGGACCACTTGGTGGGGACCAAGAGATCGGGGCAATGATCGCTAAAAATTCAATGGATATGGTGTTTTTCTTTAGAGATCCTCTTACGGCGCAACCGCATGAACCGGACGTGACCGCGTTAGTACGCCTCTGTGATGTGTACGCCATTCCGTTAGCAACGAATATCGGGACGGCGGAAGTACTAATAAAAGGACTCGAGCGTGGTGATCTTGCCTGGAGAGAGATCATCCATCAAGAACAAGGTGAGGGCAATGACAAATAATATACATATCCTATCATTTGGAGCACATGCAGATGATGTTGAAATTGGCATGGGTGGAACAATTGCGAAATACACATCTGAAGGGAAAACTGTGGTAATTTGTGATTTAACAAAAGCTGAGCTTTCAAGTAACGGAACAGTAGAACTTCGCCAAGAAGAAGCGATGAAAGCGGCTGAAATTCTCGGTGTAAATGAACGAATCACATTAAATCTTCCTGATCGAGGTTTATTATTAACAAAGGAAGCGATTCGTCAAGTCGCTCATATCATTCGGAAATATCGACCGGAGATTGTTTTTGTTCCTTATGAAAAAGATCGTCACCCTGATCATGGAAACTGCGCCAGAATTGTGGAAGAAGCCTTTTTTTCTGCCGGTATTCAAAAGTTTCAGACAGGGTTTGATGATATGGCCTTCCGTCCTAAGCAGATTTACTACTATATGATTAACGGATTTTCTACTCCTGATTTCGTAGTCGATGTGTCGAATATGTATGAAAGGAAAAAAGAAAGTCTAGAGGCATATAAAAGTCAGTTTACAAAGCAAGCGGATAGTGTAGACACACCGCTCACGAATAATTATATTCCAGCTTTGGAGGCAAGGGAGCGTTTATTTGGTAAAGAAGTTGGAACTCTTTACGCGGAAGGTTTTAAAGTAAGAGCTCCGATTTTACTCAATCGTGATTTACTAGGAGAATAACAATGAATAAAAAAATGAAAATAGGTATTACCTGTTATCCAACAGTAGGGGGCTCTGGAGTCATTGCTACCGAGCTTGGGAAGATGTTGGCAGAAAATGGGCACGAGATTCATTTCATTTCTTCGAGCCTCCCATTTCGGTTAAATAGGATGTACCATAATGTGTATTACCATCAAGTAGAGGTAAATCAATACTCGGTCTTTCAATATCCGCCCTATGATATTGCTCTAGCTAGTAAAATGGCGGAGGTTATTAACCGTGAAGAGTTGGACCTTCTTCATGTTCATTATGCGATTCCGCACGCTGTTTGTGCCATTTTAGCAAAGCAAATGAGTGGAAGAGATGTTAAGATTGTAACCACGCTACACGGTACCGATATTACTGTTTTGGGGTATGATCCTTCATTAACGGATGCCATTCGATTTGGAATTGAAAAATCAGATATTGTTACAGCTGTGTCTAAATCCTTAATTAGTCAGACATACGACCTGATAAATCCTGATAAAATAATCGAAACGGTTTATAACTTTATTGATGAACGAGTCTATAAAAGATCAGACTCCTCTCATCTAAAAGACGAGTATGGAATACTTCCAGAAGAAAAGGTAATCATTCATGTATCTAATTTTAGACCAGTGAAAAGGGTCCAGGATGTTGTTCGTACATTTGAGAAGATTACAAAAGGAATTCCAGCTAAGCTATTGCTTGTAGGCGATGGACCAGAAATGACAGTCGTTTGTAAACTAGTTAAAAAGCTAAATATCGAAGACAAAGTGTTGTTTCTAGGGAAACAAGATAGCGTAGAGGAGCTATATTCAATTAGTGACCTCATGCTTTTATTATCTGAAAAAGAAAGCTTTGGATTAGTTGCATTAGAAGCAATGGCTTGCGGCGTCCCATGTATCGGAACTAATGTAGGGGGCATCCCTGAAGTTATCGACCATGGTCTAAGTGGATATATTTGTGAACTTGGAGACATTGAGGATATGTCTGAAAAAGCAATTGATCTTTTACAAAATTCGGTGAAGCATCAGCAATTCTCAGAAGCTTCTGTGAAGCTTGTAAGAGAGAAATTCCAAGCGACGACAATCGTTAAGCAATACGAAGACTTATATAAAAGTTTATTGCAAAGCGGTGAACAACCATATGAAAGAACCATTTAAGTCAGCGATTCCAGTCCTTGAGTTAATTGAAAAGGCTGGGTTTAAAGCATACTTTGTGGGAGGCTCTGTGCGTGATTATTTACTTGGTCTTCCAATCAATGATATTGATATTGCATCATCTGCGACACCAAGTGAAATTAAAGAGATATTTCCAAAAACAATTGACCTTGGGATTGAACATGGAACGGTCATGGTTCTATACAATAACCATTCGTATGAAATTACGACCTTTCGCTCTGAGTCAGATTATGTAGATTTTCGGAGGCCAGCTTCCGTAACTTTTATTCGATCCATTGAAGAAGACCTTGCAAGGCGTGATTTTACGATGAATGCTGTGGCGATGAATCGTTTTGGGGAGATACTTGATCCTTTTGGAGGAAAAATAGATATCGAAGCTAAAACAATTCGTACCGTAGGAATGGCCAGTGAGCGCTTTTCAGAGGATGCGCTTCGCATGCTAAGAGGAATCAGATTTGTTAGCAAGCTTGCTTTTGTATTAGATCCTGATACATATCAAGGAATAAAGGATAATAAACACTTACTTTCTCATATTGCGGTTGAAAGGATTGCAGCTGAATTAGATAAACTGCTTAGTGGAGCTCATACGTCTCAAGGAATTCAATTGCTTATAGAAACGGAAATACATAAATACATACCGGGGTTACTTGATAAAAAAGAAGCATTGTTGCAGCTATCCCAACTGCCGATTCAATCATTATTCATTGATGAAAAATGGGCTTTATTTTCACATCTTATACAAAAAGGTGAAAAAGAAATTAAACAATTCTTTATCGGATTGAGATTCTCAAATAAAAGAGTTCAACAGATTGCTTATTTGTCGAAATGGTTAAGTGAACGCTCAAGAAATAGGTGGTCAATCGAGTCCGTATATGCTTCTGGAAAAGAGACGGCGCTTCAAGTGGAGAAGATTTACCAAGCTTACCAAAGTAAGGTTGATCCCCTTGCATTTGACAACCTCCAGACAATCATTAAAGCTCTGCCTATTCATTCTTTAGCGGATGTAAATGTATCAGGATCGGACCTAATTGAATGGAAACAGAAAAATGCAGGACCATGGGTGAAGGATGTACTTAAGGAAATTGAAGCAGAAATTCTACATGGTAAACTTGAGAATAAAAATGAGGTTATAAAAGAGTGGGTGACAAAATGCAGTCTGAATTAAGAAAAAAGCTTCTTGAGGCATTTACGAACTCCGAGCAAGAGTATGTTTCTGGACAGTACTTAGCAGATGTAATGGGTTGTTCTAGAACAGCTGTATGGAAGCATATTGAGGATCTAAGAAAAGAAGGCTTTGAATTAGAGGCGGTTAGGAAAAAGGGATATAAAATCTTAAACTTGCCAAAGAGTATTTCAGCTGATCGCGTACAATTAGGGTTAAAGACAGAGTTTATCGGTAAAGTCATTCATTATGAAGAAACGGTTGATTCTACTCAAAAGATAGCTCATTTGTTATCACATGAAGGGGCGGTAGAAGGGACCGTTGTGATTGCTGAGGAACAAAAAGGCGGAAGAGGAAGAATGGATCGTGTGTGGCATTCACCAAAATCTACGGGAATTTGGATGAGCCTTATTTTAAGACCGAAAATACCCATTCAAAGAGCACCACAGCTTACTTTACTTACTGCTGTAGCAATTGTACAAGCAATTGAAGAAACAACTACTTTAACTCCGCAAATTAAATGGCCGAATGATATATTAATTGAGCAAAAAAAAGTGACAGGGATTTTAACTGAACTTCAGGCAGACGCGGACCGAATTATTTCGGTTATTATCGGAATGGGTTTGAACATTAATCAAACGGAAGATGATTTTCCACCTGAACTTCGTGAAATTGCTACTTCCTTACGTGTAAAGGAAGGGAAGGAACTTGACAGAGCTGAATTAATAAAAGTTATTTTCCAAAAGTTTGAAACGCTATACATGATTTTTTTGGATAAAGGATTTTATCCTATTAAGTTATTATGGGAAAGCTATGCAATAAGCATCGGAAAAGAAATCACAGCAAGAACCTTGAATGGTTCGATTAGTGGAAAAGCACTTGGAATTACCGATGAGGGTGTGCTGAAGGTAGAAGATGATTTAGGTGAAATACATCATATTTATTCCGCAGACATAGAACTTCACTAATTTGTAAATAGATAATTTAAATGGATTTTGCTATAATTTGAAGCGTCGGGCAGTATCCACGGTGAACTGCACCATTTGTGTATATACAAAATTGTATAAGTAGTCTGCCTAGATCCAAAAATGGACCGGGACAGAGGGATAAACAAAACATCAACATTTCCAGGGATCCTTCTGTGTATTTTTAGGATTCCTTTTTATATTGTAATCAAATGTTTTGTTCCTCTCCGGGAAAGGAGAATGTATATGAAACAGTTGAATGATTTTAGAAGTATGAAAAAAAATGGTGAGAAAATCGTTATGTTAACCGCGTACGATTATCCTTCAGCCAAGCAAGCAGAAGGTTGCGAAGTAGACATGATTCTTGTTGGTGATTCATT
The DNA here is from genome assembly GCF_050971805.1 of Robertmurraya mesotrionivorans. Lineage (NCBI taxonomy): Bacteria > Bacillati > Bacillota > Bacilli > Caryophanales > Bacillaceae > Robertmurraya > Robertmurraya mesotrionivorans. Next base: position 667,815 of record NZ_JBPCCH010000001.1, read on the forward strand.
AGGGATGGTTGTGTTAGGGTATGATTCAACGATTCCAGTGACAACGGCTGATATGATTCACCACAGTAAAGCGGTAAGACGAGGAGCTTCCAATACTTTTACAGTTGTCGACATGCCTTTTATGAGCTATCATTTATCCGTCCGAGATACATTAATAACTGGCGCAAAAATGATTCAAGAAACCGGAGCACAGGCTCTAAAGCTTGAAGGTGCAGATGGGGTACTTGAGCATATTCAAGCCTTAACTAATGCAGGGATTCCTGTTTGTGCACATTTGGGTCTAACTCCTCAGTCAGTAGCTGTGTTAGGTGGTTACAAGGTTCAAGGGAAGGATGCTCAAGCAGCACAAAAATTAATTCAAGACGCGAAGCTTTGTGAAGAAGCTGGTGCATTCATGCTTGTTTTAGAGTGTGTGCCAAAGCAACTGGCACGGGAAATCACGAAGCAATTATCTATACCGGTCATTGGGATTGGTGCAGGTGTGGAGGTAGATGGTCAAGTTCTTGTCTATCATGATGTAGTCACTTACGGTGTGAATAGAGTTCCGAAATTTGTAAAGACATATGGAAATATGGATGAGGTAGCTACTAAAGGAATTTCAGCTTATGTATCTGAGGTAAAGAGCAGTCAATTCCCTTCAGATGATCAAAGCTTTTCGATGAAAGAAGAAGAGTTAAAGGGTCTGTATGGAGGAGAAAGATGAAAGTAATCACTTCAATTTCACAAATGCAAAAAGAAGTTCAATCGCTAAAAAATGACAAGCTTTCAATCGGTTATGTCCCTACCATGGGCTACCTTCACGAGGGTCATGTCCGTTTAGTAAAGAAAGCAAGAGAAGAAAATGATATTGTAATTATGAGTATATTTGTCAATCCATTACAGTTTGGACCGAATGAGGACCTTGATGCTTATCCGCGGGATTTTGACCGCGATAGTGAAATAGCTAAAAATGAAAAGGTAGATTATATTTTTTACCCATCAGTTGAAGAAATGTATCCATCGAAGCCTTCTGTTACACTTGTTGTTCAAAAGAGGGTTGATGTACTTTGTGGAAGCTCAAGACCTGGCCATTTTGATGGAGTTGCAACCGTATTAGCTAAGCTTTTCCATATTATACAGCCAACTCGTGCGTATTTTGGTATGAAGGATGCACAGCAGGTAGCAGTTGTTGATGGGTTAATTACCGATTTGCATTTCCCAATTGAATTAATTCCTGTAGAAACTGTAAGGGAAGAGGACGGTTTAGCAAAGAGCTCCCGCAATGTTAGATTAACCTCTAAAGAGCGAGAGGAAGCATCTGTCCTTTATAAAAGCTTAAAAGAAGCGGAAAAACAAATCCGTGCAGGGGAAAGAGATATTGATGTAATTATTTCAAACATGAAAAATACGATAAGTAAGAATTCATCAGGAGCGGTTGATTATATAGAGATCTATTCTTATCCAGAACTGGAAAACCTAGAGGTTCTAGAAGGGAAAATCATCATCGCTCTTGCAGTGAAGTTTACGAATGCTCGCTTAATAGATAATCTTGTGTTCACTATATAGATAACGATAAGAAGGAGAGGAGAAATGACTATGTTTCGTACGATGATGAACGGGAAGATCCATCGCGCAAGAGTTACGGAAGCGAATTTAAATTATGTAGGAAGCATCACCATTGATACAGATATTTTAGATGCTGTAGGTATGGTTGCTAATGAAAAAGTACAAATTGTGAATAATAATAATGGAGCTAGATTTGAAACATATATTATTCCTGGGACAAGAGGTAGCGGTGTTGTTTGCTTAAATGGAGCAGCAGCCCGATTAGTCCAAGAAGGGGACGTAGTCATCATTATCTCATACGCATTAGTTGCAGAAGATAAGGTTGCCTCCCACGAACCGAAAGTAGCCATTATGAATGAGCAAAATCAAATTGTAGAATTACTTCATGCGGAACCAGAAAGAACGATTCGATAATTCCCCCTTCCACAGGGGGTTTTTTCATAGCCATATTCCATTCAATCAATGGCTTCTACTTTTTCTTTTGGCTAATTTGTGTTACCGTTTGATTGAATGAATGTTCGAGGTGTGACGAATGACAAATCGTTTTGTAGTAGTTGATTTAGAAACCACAGGAAATTCACCAAAAAAAGGGGATAAAATTATTCAATTTGCCGCTGTAGTGGTAGAAAACGGTGAAATTAAAGAAACGTTTTCTTCTTTGGTAAGTTCAGATAAACCCATCCCTCTTTTTATCGAGGAGCTGACTGGTCTTAATAATGACATGTTAAAGGATGCGCCAACCTTCTCTGAGATAGCACCGAAAATTTTACAATTACTAGATGGTGCTTTTTTTGTCGCTCATAATGTTTTATTTGACCTTTCTTTTCTACAGGAAGAGTTAATTCATTCGGGGTATGAAGGATTTTTTGGACCAGTTATTGACACAGTTGAGCTTTCGAGAATTGTCTTTCCTACTGCTGATAGCTTTAAATTAACCGACCTTTCGATTCAAGAGGGGCTAGCACATGATCGCCCACATCAGGCTGATAGTGATGCATATGTAACGGCTGAGCTATTTCTCATTTTAATTAATTTGTTAAAGGATCTTCCTGAACTCACTTTAAGACAACTCTTAAAGCTCGCTGGGGGCTTAAAAAGTGATATCTCCTTGTTACTAGATGAGTATGTACTAGGAAAGTCTAGCGCGAGAGACGTAATCCCTGAAGGACTGGAAATATTTCAAGGTCTTGTTTTGAGGAAGAAAGAAGAGTTAGAAGGTACAGAACATCCTGCAGAGGGAATCTATCCTAGCACGACCGAAGAAAAAGAAACAATGTTTCAAAAGGCATTTAAGGATTATGAGAAGCGAGATGGACAGGTTCAAATGCTCGACCATGTGTATTCAGCTTTCAAAGAGGAGCATCATGCCCTGATCGAAGCTGGAACAGGGGTCGGTAAATCATTGGCTTATTTGTTACCAGCAGCGATATTTGCCAACAACACAAATCATAAAATTGTGGTAAGTACGTACACAACACAGCTTCAAGAACAGTTGCTAACAAAAGATATTCCATTGCTAAAAAAAATGGTAGACTTCCCTCTAGAAGTTGTACTCTTAAAGGGGAGACACCATTATATAAGCTTAGAAAAGTTTCACCAATCCTTATACGAAGAGGAAGATAATTACGACACAAGCTTAACAAAGATGCAAATTTTAGTTTGGCTCACACAAACAATAACAGGTGATTACGAGGAACTGAACTTATCAAGTGGAGGTCTTCTTTACTGGAATCGTATAAAAAATGATAGTTCGTCCTTCGTGAAGGATCGTTCATGGCTTTCTCACGATTTCTATTTTCTCACTAGACAACGAGTAAATGATGCAAAAATTATTATTACAAATCACTCATTGTTAATGGCTGACTTGAATGCAGAAAATAGTATTCTTCCTCCTTTTGAATTTGTCATTATCGATGAAGCCCATCATTTCGAAAAAGCTGTTGGCAAGAGTTTTAATCAATCCATCGATTATTTATCAATAAGAATGCTTTTAAGTCAGTTTGGTAGTACCGATCAAAGGCAAACCTTCTATGAGTTAGAGCAAATCTTTACGAAATTGCATATTGAAGACGACGATCAACTCTTACACTCTTTTCAAATAAATGAAATAATCGTTGAACTTCAGTTTGAATTAGACGACTTATTTAGAGCCATTGCGTTGTTTGTAAAAAAGAACGCAAAAAAAGGAAACCAAAGATTGATTAAAAGAGTGACCCATGATGAATCAGCTAAAGAGTGGCTCTCGACGATTGCTTCTGCGGAGCGATGTCAGTTTTTATTGAAGGATTTACATGAGACCGTATGTAAATGGGTGGATTTTGTAAAAAGCCAACAAATTACGCTTGATTACCATCAAAAAATAACAATGAATGAGGTAATTTCGTTCTTAGATGAGATTGAACAGATTCGAAATCAAATGAAGAATCTTATTATTCATCCTCTACCTTCACATGTTACCTGGATTGAAATGGATGGAAGAGCAACGCAAAATTTAACGTCTATTTATTCTCAACCTGTAATTATTTCTGAGTTTTTAAAGGAACATTTTTTTGATAAGAAAAAAAGTGCGATACTTACTTCTGCTACTATGACAATAAATCAATCATTTGATTATGTTTTGGATTCATTAGGGCTTGGGAAAGAGAATTGTAGTACCCTTCATATTCCTTCTCCTTTTGCCTATAAGGAGCAGGTCCAAGTATTAATTCCGGAAGATTTACCGGAAATAAATAAGGTACCTTTATCAGATTATGTGGCAGCCATTACTGAACATATCATCTCTATTGCAGAAGCAACAAAGGGAAGAATGCTGATACTCTTTACTTCGTATGATATGTTAAAGAAGACATATGATCTAATAAAAGAAAGTGGTCTATTAGATGACTATGTTCTATTTGCTCAAGGAATTACAAGCGGAAGTAGATCGAGACTGACGAGAAATTTTCAGCGGTTTGAAAAATCAATCTTATTAGGAACAAGCAGTTTCTGGGAAGGGATTGATATACCAGGGGAAGCTCTAAGTTGTCTAATTATCGTTCGATTGCCTTTCACACCTCCAGACGACCCAATTGCGGAAGCAAGAGGAGAATTAATACAAGCAAAAGGTCAAAATCCTTTTTCAAAGCATTCATTACCTGAAGCAGTATTACGATTTAAACAAGGTTTTGGAAGGCTAATCAGAAAGAAGACGGATAGAGGGTTTGTGATTATTTTCGATCGAAGAATTGTGACAACCACATACGGGAAAGCCTTTCTAAAATCGATTCCCACCGTTCCAGTAAAAACATTAGACATTAATGAAATGTTAACCATAATAGAAGAATGGCTTTAAATAACATGTCCCCTCTAAATGGATAAATTTTCTTAAACATCACAAACTAAAATTCAGAGTATTAGGGGGGACGAATATGAGTTTTATTTTTACGATCTGCATGATTTTAGCGAATTGGTATTACATACCAGCGGATTCTCCGTTTGTACCTGCTGAAGTAGAAAGCATTGACTTGAACTTAAAAGATGATGAATTAGCCGTTACATTTTTGCCTTTAACAAATGGGGAAGCAACACTTATCCAAAATAGGCAAGGAGAACATATCTTAGTTAATACAGGTCATCAAGATACAGAGGAAGAATTAAAGCGCGTATTAAAGCTATATAAGGTCAGTCATATTTCAACCATCATCTTAACGAGCCCGGAAGAAGGGTATGTTGGTAACTTGAATATGCTTGCTGAATTTTATGATGTAAAGCAGGTCATCACAAGCAAGTCTATAGCAGAAAAAATAGAAACGATAAAAACGGGAAGTAACGAGATTCAGGATATTGGAATACATCTTTGGACTCAGGGTACAAAGCAAATGCTTGTCCAAAATCTTGAAGCAGAAGTTTTATACAATGGTGCTTCTAAAGCAGAAGGCTTGGACCTTTCTTTTACATATAAGAGTAGCCGATTTCTCATTCTTACATCAATGACCGAGGAATCATATCGTAAGTTGTTAAAGTATGATCTTTCAAATGTAAATATCGTCAAAATCCCACAATTTGCGATGGAGAATTCCATAAATGAAAAATTATTAAGACATATGGATCCTCAATTGGCTGTTATATTTCAATCTAAGCATATAGCTCCCCATCAGGATATATTAAAGCTACTTCAAGATATATGGCTTGATGTTCATTACACAAAAATGCACGGAATTCTAACAATTAAATTCACTCCTACGAACTATGAAATCATATCTATTTCCAAGTCAGAGGAATAAAAAAAGTCCGCGCTCATACAGCGCGGGAAAATTGTGTGTGAACTAGAAAAAAATTTAATATCAATCGCTCAAAAGCTGTTATAATGTTTGATAAGAAATAAGCAGTTGCTTAAATATATTGTAACCTTTTCTGAAAAAGCTATTGCTAACAAATATTAGAGAATGGAGTGAAAAATGTAGTGGAAAGTAAAATAGAGGTATTGTCAACTGTAAAGGTTGAGTATACATCAGACCTTTATAAGGTGGTCGATGCCTTAAATCGGACGTTAAAAAGAGAGAATTTAATGTTCGGTTTAGCTCTAGATCAACAAGATAACTCAAAAGCAGTATTTACTATTTATCGTACATAAAGTGGTGCTAAATTTATGAAGAAGTGGTTTTGGATTGCAATAATTGGAGTAATTATCCTCATCGGAATTACGATTAAAATATATTTAAACGCAACTGAGCCAATTGCTGACGCGGAAAGTCGCGCAACAGCAATCGCTAAGGAAGAAACGGAAATAACTGATATTGCGGAATTTTCGCTATACCACGGATCGGATGCGTATTATGTTGTTCAAGGCAGCAACAAAGAAGGGGAAAAGCTGATTGCTTGGATTCCTGAAAAAGGTGGAAAAATAGTGGTCTTACCCGCAGAAGATGGAATCACAAAGTCTGAAGCTATTAATACTTTATCTAATGAAGTATCTCCCGACCAAATTATAGATGTTCGTTTAGGGATGGAAAGGAACAACCCACTATGGGAAATTTACTATCGCTCAAACAACGATAAGATTAACTACTTCTACATTGATTTTGAAACAGGGGAAGAAGTTAGAGAAATAAAGAACTTATAAATTTTGGAGGCAAAGAAAATGGGATTTGCATTAGCGAAAAGAGTAAAGGCATTAACACCATCGACAACTTTAGCAATTACTGCAAAGGCAAAAGCATTAAAGGAAGAAGGCCATGATGTGATTGGATTAGGTGCTGGTGAGCCAGATTTTAATACGCCACAACATATCATTGATGCAGCTGTAGCATCAATGAATGAGGGTCACACAAAGTATACACCTTCTGCAGGATTGCCAAAGCTTTTATCTGCGATTGCGACAAAGTTTAAAGAAGATCAAGGCATTGACTATTCAGCAAAAGAAATCATTGTTACAAATGGAGCAAAACACGCTCTTTATACACTTTTTCAAGTAATCTTAGATGAGGGTGATGAAGTCATCATCCCAACTCCTTATTGGGTAAGCTACCCTGAACAAGTAAAGTTAGCTGGAGGACAACCAGTTTATATCGATGGACTCGAAGAAAATGAGTTTAAAATTACACCTGCTCAATTGTCTGATGCCATTACAGAAAAGACAAAGGCGGTAATTATCAATTCTCCAAGTAATCCAACGGGAATGTTGTATACAGAAAAGGAACTATTCGAGCTAGGTCAAATTTGTTTGCAAAAAAATGTATTAATCGTTTCTGACGAGATTTATGAAAAGCTTGTTTATGGAGAAAATAAACATGTTTCTATTGCTCAACTATCTCCTGAATTAAAAGAACAAACGATCATCATTAATGGCGTGTCGAAGTCACATTCCATGACAGGATGGAGAATTGGATACGCAGCAGGAAATCGTGAAATTATTGCTGCTATGACTAATCTTGCTAGTCATAGTACTTCAAACCCTACGACCACTGCTCAATTTGGTGCAATTGCGGCTTATAACGGTTCTCAGGAACCTGTTGCTGAAATGAAAAAGGCTTTTGAAGAGCGCTTGAACATTATTTTTGAACAGCTATTACAAATCCCAGGCTTTACATGTGTGAAGCCGCAAGGTGCATTTTATCTATACCCAAATGCAAGCAAAGCGGCTCAAGCCTGTGGGTATGATTCTGTAGATGGATTTGTAGAAGGCTTACTTGAGGAGGCAAAGGTTGCCGTTGTTCCAGGTTCTGGCTTCGGAACACCTGATAATATTCGACTCTCTTATGCGACGTCATTAAACCAGTTAGAAGAAGCCATTAAACGTATGAAAACCTTCGTAGAAAGTAAAATGGTCTAATATAGTGAAAACAGAGTGCCTAGGCATTCTGTTTTTTCTTTGATATAAACTTGATAGTCTATATTTCGAAATGTATAATGAGATGGGACTTTATGCATTCAAACGAAGTTTAAACTGTTAAAGAGAAGTTGATACTTACTTATAGGTGTTATAAACAAATATTTTATACATACTTTAGCTTCTTTTTAGATTTTTGGAGGGAATTGTCGTGAATAAAACAACTATTTCACAAGTTCACAAATATGTTGGAGAAGATGTTAAAATTGGTGCTTGGATTGCTAATAAGCGTTCTAGTGGTAAAATAGCTTTCCTTCAGCTTCGCGATGGGACAGGCTTTATACAAGGTGTTGTTGTAAAAGCAGAAGTAGCTGAAGAAGTATTTCAGCAAGCAAAAGGAATCACGCAAGAATCTTCTGTATATGTAACAGGAACGGTACAAAAAGATGAGCGTTCTCCATTCGGGTACGAGCTGCAAGTAAAAGGAATTGATGTGATTCATCAATCGGTTGACTATCCAATTACACCAAAGGAACATGGAACAGAGTTCTTAATGGATAATAGACATCTTTGGTTACGTTCTAAACGTCAGCATGCGGTGATGAAGATTCGTAATGAAATTATTCGAGCTACGTATGAGTTTTTTAATGAGCAAGGATTTGCAAAGGTGGATCCTCCGATTCTAACAGGTAGTGCACCTGAGGGAACAACCGAATTATTTGCAACAAAGTACTTTGACGAGGATGCATATCTTTCACAAAGTGGACAGTTATACATGGAAGCAGCAGCCATGGCGTTAGGAAAGGTATTTTCATTTGGACCTACTTTCCGAGCAGAAAAATCAAAGACTCGCCGACATTTAATTGAGTTTTGGATGATTGAACCTGAAATGGCATTTGTGGAGTTTGAAGAAAACTTAGAAGTTCAAGAACAGTATGTGTCACATATTGTTCAATCTGTTTTGAAAAACTGCCAATTAGAATTGAAGACATTAGGTAGAGATACGGAGAAGCTTGAGAAAATTCAAGCACCTTTCCCTAGAATCAGTTATGATGATGCCATTAAGTTCTTACATGATAAGGGCTTCACAGATATTTCTTGGGGTGATGATTTTGGTGCACCTCATGAAACGGCGATTGCAGAGAGCTATGATAAGCCTGTGTTTATTACCCATTACCCGACAACTTTAAAGCCATTTTATATGCAGCCGCATCCAAACCGTGATGATGTTGTTTTATGTGCAGATTTAATTGCTCCAGAAGGATATGGAGAAATTATCGGTGGGTCAGAGCGTATTCATGATTATGAGCTTTTAAAGCACCGCTTAACGGATCATGGATTAGCTTTAGAAGCTTATGAATGGTACTTACAGTTAAGAGAATTTGGTTCTGTTCCGCATTCAGGATTCGGTCTTGGTTTAGAAAGAACCGTAGCGTGGATAAGTGGCGTCGAGCATGTCAGAGAAACCATTCCATTCCCACGTTTATTAAACCGCTTATACCCTTAATCAAATAAAAAGCTCGCTTATGCGAGCTTTTTATTATGGTCTAGTATATATTTGGCAATCACTGAAAGTTCCTTACTGATCATCATACTTCATGTTATACTAAAGGGGAGGTGTCTTGAATGAAAGAAAATATGCTTGATTGGATGAAACTAGGGAATACTACGATCCCTAATGCACTGTTAACTTCTTATAAACTTCTTAATATTGATGAACTTGAATTATTATTATTAATTCACGTATATAGTTTTACCGAGAGAGGCAATACTTTCCCAACCCCGAATGAGATATCTTCTCTAATGACAATTACCAGCACTCAGTGTTCTGATATGCTTCGCCGACTTATCCAAAAGGGACTAATTGAGATTCAAGATGGGCATTCAAGCGATGGAATTCGATTTGAGAAATACTCACTGGATCCGCTATGGGATAAGCTTTTGGATGTTTTTTTACAACAGAAAAAAGCCAAAGGCGTTATGGAGCAACAAACAATAGAAACGGATGTGTATACTTGCTTTGAACAGGAATTTGGTAGACCATTATCGCCATTTGAGTGCGAGACCCTTGCTCTCTGGATGGATGATGATCGGCATGACCCTGTGATTATCAAGGCAGCATTAAAGGAAGCCGTTATTTCAGGTAAGTTGAATTTCAGATATATTGATCGCATTCTTTTTGAGTGGAAAAAGAACGGAATCAAAACCGTTGAGCAGGCAATAAATTATGGAAAAAGATTTAGGCCGCATCAATCACAAGCGAAAAATAAACAAATTGAGCGACCAGAAAATAAAACCGAGCCTATTCCATTTTATAATTGGCTCGAACAATAAATCGTGCAAGAGAGCATAGTCTCTCATTTTTTTTACATTTTTTTGAAAGTTGAGTGGATGAAATGCTGAATAAAGAGCAAATAAGATTTTGTTTGGATACGATGGGAGAAATGTTTCCTGAAGCGCATTGTGAATTAAATCATTCAAATCCTTTTGAACTCGTGGTAGCAGTGGCATTATCTGCCCAATGTACCGACGTACTTGTAAACAAGGTAACAAAAACATTGTTTGAAAAATATAAAACTCCAGAAGATTATTTGAAAGTTTCACTTGAAGAACTGCAAAACGACATCCGGTCAATTGGTCTTTTTCGAAACAAAGCAAAAAATATTCAAAAGCTTTCCCAGCTTCTACTAGATGAGTACAATGGGGAAGTACCTATGGATCGCGATGAGCTAACCAAGCTTCCTGGTGTTGGTAGAAAAACAGCCAACGTAGTCGTGTCAGTTGCTTTTGGTATACCAGCCATTGCGGTGGATACTCATGTTGAAAGAGTGAGTAAAAGACTGGCCATATGTCGTTGGAAGGACTCCGTATTAGAAGTTGAGAAAACACTAATGAAAAAGGTACCGAGGGATGAGTGGTCAGTAACCCACCACCGAATGATTTTCTTTGGTCGATATCATTGCAAAGCACAAAATCCTCAGTGTCCAAGCTGTCCTTTATTAGATTTATGCCGTGAAGGAAAAAAGAGAATGAAAGGTCAACTGGTTCATGCGCAATAATGATATTCAAAATGGATTTCTAGAATGGAAAAACATAGAGAGACAGATTGAGGAGCTTATTAAAATTAGAGAAAAACAAGAAACTGCTATGCTAATGGATAAAGGCTTATCTTTATTTCATAAAGTGTTATGGTTAGTAAATAACATGGAACACATACCTGAAAATGTTTCATTTAAAGAATTAAAACTTAAGCCTATTAATGTCGAGGAAAGATTGAGTTTTATCAGGGGAAGACAGGGTTCTTTCCATTCTTTTAAGCAATTAGTAGAGCTCTTTAAAGAACTGGAAAAGCAATACGCAAAAAAGGCATCTTTAGAAAAAATCTAAAGATGCCTTTTTATTAATTATTTCCTGTTCCTTGATTGCCAGTATTTCCGTTACCATTTCCAGTTGTGGAATCTGTGTTTCCAGTTCCGGTACCTGCATTTCCATTATTTGTATTACCGTCTGTTTCTCCCGTCTCGGTGGTTCCCTCATCGGTCCCATCCTCATTTTCGGTTTCGTCCTCTTCCACTTCTTGTTCTTCTTCTTGTGGAATCATTACTTCTATTGTTGTAGTTGCTGCTTCACTTAGCTGAGTATCACGAACGGCAATTACCTTAAAGGTATAATAGCCTGGTGTTTCTGCTTTTAAGCGAACCTGCTTCTCTGTAGTGGTGTTTAGAAGTTGTTCTCCACCATCATTTAAGGATCCATATAACTGGAATTGAACGCCTTCCGCATTGTCACCGTTGTATTCCCAAGTAACAAGTAGTTCCTTCGTCGCTTCATCAAGAGTGACTTTTAAATTACCAGGTGCTGCAGGCTTATCGTATTTGTTAGATACTTGTTTTGGTGCACTTCCTTTAACTGCATACTCAATGATTACTTGATCATTAGGAGTGTATTCACTTGCCAGTTTTGCAGGGAATGTACCTTTTTCAATTCGTACTTTTTCAACACTATTAGGTACTGCAAAGTCAGCAGTTTCTTTCCCTTGAGATACATGGGTCATAAGGTTTTTAAAGATATATTGTGAGATTTTCTGTTCATCACTTGTTAGCCAATTTTGCGTACGATCATCATATCCTGTCCAGACAGCTGCTGTGTAGTTGGTTGTGTAACCAACAAACCAAGAATCAGGAACGGCACTATTAGGGATTCCATATTTTTCTCGTTCAGCAGTTGGATAGTTTGTCGTTCCTGTTTTACCAGCGACTGCAAGGCCGTCTACTCTTGCACGGGAACCCGTACCGTAAGTTAAAACATCCTTTAACATATCAGTGATCATAAAGGCAGTATAATCTTTCATAACCACTTCAGTTTCAGGTTTTAAATCAAGCTTTGTTCCATCACGAAGTTCGATCGTAACGACGGAATATGGTTCTGTATAAAAGCCGTTATTTCCGAATGCGCTATATGCTCCTGCCATTTGGAGGGAGGAAACGCCTTTATCGGCTCCACCTAATCCACCAATGGAATATGACTCCGTTAACTCACTAACAGGTATTCCAAGTTTCGCACCAAATTCTTTTGATTTATCAAGCCCTACCTCTTGCATCGCTTTTAATGCAGGTATGTTACGAGAAAGAGCAAGAGCTGTTCTCATCGTCATCGAGCCCATATGCTTGTTATCCCAGTTATTAATTTCTTGCCCACCTGAATATGTGTATGGTTCATCAACTAATGTCTGATAAGTTCCCCAATTCAAGTATTCAATGGCAGGACCGTAGTCTAAAACCGGTTTAATAGTCGATCCAGGTTGACGTCTAGGGTCAGTCGCGTAGTTAAATCCGAATGTTTGTGTTTGGTTTCTTCCACCACCGAGTGCACGAATAGCACCTGTTTTTGTATCTAGTAAGGTAATCCCTGCTTGGAATTTTTCATCAGGGAATTCAACTATTTCATTGCCATCTAGAATTTGTTCTACATAGTCTTGAGCACTTGTATCTAATGTTGTGTAAATTTTTAATCCTTCAGAAAAAGGATCAAGATCAGGATACTTTTCTTCAATTTCTTTAATAACCTGTCCGACAAAGGAGTCATAGGCAATTTCCCCATTGGTCTCCCGTTGGTCTTCTGGTACAAGAGCAGCAGACACATCAACCGATTGTGCAGCTACCATTTCTTCCTCTGTAATATAGCCGTGTTGATTCATTAATGAGAGAACAATATCCCTGCGTTTTTTTGCATTTTCAGGATATTTAAAAGGGTCATAATTTGCTGGACTCTGTGGCAAACCAGCTAATAATGCAGCTTCATCTAATGTAAGCTCATCTAAGGTTTTTTTGTAATAGGTATCCGCAGCTGTAGCGACACCATGTCCACCACTACCCATCCAGTTTTTATTCACGTAAATTTCAAAGATTTCTTCCTTGGTATACTTTTGTTCTAGCTGAAAAGAAAGCCATGCTTCTTGTGCTTTACGTGAAAGAGTTTTTTCATGAGTTAAGAATGAATTTTTAACGACCTGCTGTGTAATCGTACTAGCTCCTTCAGAGCCGAAGCCGTCGGTAACGTTCGCGATAACCGCGCCACCTAAACGAATCAAGTCAATTCCATTATGTTCAAAAAAGCGAGAGTCCTCCGTTGCGATGAAGGCGTCTCTGACCGTTTCCGGAATATCTTCATAATTTACATAGTCCCTTTTTACAGACCCTATTTCCGTGAAAGGCTCCCCGTTCATATCAAAGACTTGGGAGGAAATCGGATCCTTTAAAAGCGTTTCATCAAGCTCTGGAGTGTCTTTAATCATATATGCAAATGTAGCAGCACCGACAACAATCCCTGTAATTCCAAGTGCGACAAGGATAAGAAAAATCTTCATGAACAATCCTTTTGCAGGCTTTTTGCCTTTTTTCTTATTAGATTGTTTCTGTTTTTCTAACTGTTTGCGGCGCTCCTCTCTAGATTGATATTGCTCTGCCATATTGATTCCTTCCTTTCTTACTAACAAGCTTCCTTCCCCTTAAGAAAAAGATAAAAATTAGAGATTATATAAATAATCTATTTTCTTAATATAGTCAATTCTAGGGCGAAAGCCAAGTGAAATAAGATGTGCTGTCGAAAGTAGCTCTTCTTTTGTAATAGACTTTCGACCTCCTTCTTTCATACGCTCCCAATACGATAACAATTGCTTTGCTTCTAACAGAAATACTTCTTCTGTACTCGAAAACCGAAGAATAACAAAGCAAATTCCATCTTGTTGAATGACTTTTTCCATGTGCTGAATTTGGTGCTCATGAAAATTTTGTAGGGGAAAAGAAGTTGAATTTTTTGTTTCCTTTGCTTCAAAATCAATGTATTTTCCCTTATATACGCCGTTGTAATCAGTTGTAGAGGCTTGTTTGAAGTAGGCTTCTTTTATTACAGCAGCACTTCTTTTTGGATAATTTACCTCTACAATTTGAACCGGTGTCGGTTTTTTGTGAATAACGGCAATATTATTTAATAAGTAAAATTCATTTGTTTCGTTTAAATCCTCCTCTAACGTCATTCCGCGGTTGCTATAGGTTGGGTCCTTTCGCGCTTTCACTGTTTGACTGGTGCTTAACTGATTCATAAACTTTCTTCCATTAGGGTAATGAATATTCATTTTCTAACACCTCTTTAACTACACTATCATACCAAAATTGACCCCAGATAGGGTGAATAAAAACTACCGATTAACGAATTATAACGTAAGATAGCATTGGAAGGGAGTAAAAAGACATCAAAAATACCTTTAATCATTTAGATAAGCAGCAAATGGTTACAGAAATTATGCATAAAGTTGAGTCGAGTAATATAGACAATATTTCAAGAACCGATGCGTATTTTACGTATTTTTTAAATCATTCGGATATTCTTTGGTCCTTTTTGGCAAGTATGGTGTCAAGAAATGCTGGTTGGAACATGTGTGACTTAGAAGGAAAGTGGTTTCCTCAGGCTTTAAAAGCAGAAACAAGAAAACAACTGTATTTAACCTATGAGCGAGCGAATTGGTTAATTTTTCAGGATGCCTACCCCCAATTGTTGCTGTATGAATATTCGACGAAACTAAATACTCCGATGTTTCACTTATTACGATATTTTCATGTTTCGTCTTTTATGATTAATGAATGGGAGTATTATTGGAGGGAGAAAGATAAAAGAAGACTGATGACGGCACTCATCATCAATGAGCAAAATGTCATTCAAAAACCAGTGATTGAGCATCCAATCTATTATAAAAAAGTGTTTCACTCGCTTCTTTTTGCTTTACAGGATTATCTTCATTTTAGTGCTGTTTTATTTCCTACTCATCATGGAGAGCTTTATGGAGCAAGTGTATATGGTTTTCAAGAGGTGGATAACCGAATTGATTTAGGGAAAAGATTGGCTGATATTCTGTTTGATCCCGAAATATTCACGAAGGTCTTTCATTTTGCGAAAACAACGGCTCACACTGGGTCGAGGCATGATTACGAACAATTTATGAAAAACAAGGAAGAAACTACCCCCGTCTTAAGAGAAACCTACCCAGTAATTAAACACCATATCCATCTTCCGAATGAGTGGACAAATCACCCTCGTGTGAAAAATAAATGGTTCAATACGGCGATTACTCACAGACACCCATGGGAAATGACTCATTGGTACTTGAATAAACAGAAACATATTCGTTTTTGTATTATGTGTTATAAGTTACTTCAGATGAAGAAACGTATATAAAAAGCAAGAATCTTCATAGATTCTTGCTTTTTATATCATTATGTTGAAGGACGATCGATACCTTCAAGCTTTTTATCTCCGTACCCAGGTTTTGTTTCTTCCAGCTTTTTTGGTTGAGTATTTTCTTTTTCATTGTTTTGATTTCTCTTTTTCATTCTTTACCACCTCCGAGATTAGTTTGTTTCATCCTTTATTTTTTCATTCATGTCGAAACCTAGTTGGGAGAACAAAAATTTTACACTTCTTTTGGCGAATTGCTTCTAGTTTTGTCATAAGGGAAGGAGGTTAGAAGAAGACAAAGAATAAGTACAAAAGAGATTTACTTAGAGCTGAAAAATATTCTTGGAGGGATGTTCGATGATTCTAAAATCAGATATTTTACAATTGCTTTCTGAAATACACAATGATCTTGAGGAACTAGAGAAATCCATGGATTTTAAACTGCCTGATGTAGAAGCAGATATGTTAAAGCAACAACAAAAAAGCTTATGGAAAACGGAAAACCGCTATTATATACTAGAGGGGAAATTCAACTTAGCCCAAAATAAGTCTACAAATGATAGACAACACAAGAGAACGACTGCTTAAACTTTTCAATTTTCTCGTTTATCCTTTATAGTAGGGGTATATGTGATAAAGGAGCATTGCAACTTGGATAATCATTCAATGTTAGGACATTTAAATGAACGTTTGTACGAATATACAAAGGAAATAGAAGATACATTTCTTTCCGTGAAGATGTCAGGTGAGAAGGGTGACTTTTTTACAAAAGTTAAACCATTTGCTGACGAAGTAAAAGAGGTGGTAGATCGCTGGAAAAAGGAATCTGCGTCTTGGATTGAGGAAAATCGACCGAAAAATCTTCATGCTACTCAAATTGAATCAGCAGCCGAACAAATGGAAATGATTTCTGTACAAGCCTTTTTTCCTGAAACAAGTCGAACAAGATTCATAAACTACCTTCAGTCTGTAAGATATGTGTTAACCATATTACGAGCAAATATAAATAAATATGAAACATAAAAAGTAGCACACTCGCCATTTAGGAGAGGTGCTACTTTTTTAACATTTATACGAATGTATTTTACATAGATGATTCAAGTTCAGGGGTTTTTGCACCTAGTGTTTCAAGTTCATAAACAAGATTACGGTATTCACAAGTAGTTATTTCATTAAAAATATAACATTTCTTAACAAAGTCTAATAACTCGTTTACATCTTGTGCTTCGTATTTTTTAATTAATTGGAAATGATTTTTTAATTCTTGAATATTCACCTAAATTCCCCCTTTATATAGGTTGTTTCTTCTCTATTATCGTATCATGTGGAGGCACAAACTGATGTTTTTTTAAATATTGAGACTTCCGACACCGTTAGACAAAAATGGTGATATATAACAGATATTTTATTCTTTATTCACCATCTAGGCGGATGAAACATAAATTATAGCAGTGAATATAAGAAAGGAGGTTGTGTGCCCTTGTTCGGTCAAAGATATAAACGATCAAGATATAATCGTCCACAACTACAACCGATGATGAATGAAGCCTATCCTTATATTTGGGGAAATGAAGCAGTCCATACTCGGCCAGAGGCATACGCCAACTACTTTGAACAACCTATGAATGTTCCTATGTACAATATGAACTACGCAGGACCGGTACAAAACGGTTATAATTATTTTCCTAATGAATCTTTTTATGGCCCAGCATATCCATACGGTGGGGGAGGATTTCAGGGACAGGGTTTTGATTATCCATATCAGGGAAATCAGCCATACCAACAAGAAAAGAAGCATAAGCTTTCGGAAGCCGTTCTTCATAATCCTCTTCAACAACCTGAAATATCGTATCACAATCAATTTGCATATGGTCAATATAACCAACCATTTTCGCACCCTTATCCTAAGCAATCTGTTATATCCCGACCGCCAACTGGTATGAAATCAATAATGAACTCTTTTAAAGCACAGGATGGAACCTTTGACGTAAACAAAATGGTTGATACAGCTGGACAGATGATGAATGCAGTCACACAAGTTTCTTCGATGGTAAAGGGTCTTGGAGGAATGTTTAAGGTATAGGGCAGCCCTATACCTTTTTACACGGTAAAAAAATAAGCAGAAAAAAGTCTGCTTAATCGTTAATAATATGAATTTTCTTTCCAGGCAGCTTCGGCACAATAATTGTTAGCAAGCCATCATGGTAAGAGGCCTTCACCTTTTTTTCGTTTATAGGCTGGGGGAGCGTAATTGTTCTACTCATTTGCTGCATTTTATTTTTTCTACTATAGACCTTATGAACATCATCTTCTTCTATAATCACTTCTCCATTTTTCACTGTAATCGTCAGTGTGTTATTAAGGACATCAATACTAATTTGTTCCTTTTTAACTCCAGGAAGTTCTGCAACGATATGATGCTCCCTGTCGTAACTTTTCACAGAAACGGGAAAGGTGGCAAACGGAAGGTTGAAGAACTCATCAATGCTTTGTAAAAGACCTCTGACTGGTCTTTCATGAAAAAAGTCATTCATCGCTTTGGCAATCTCTCCGAACGGTTCAGGACGATCGTTACGATTTGGTTTATTTGGCAAATTATTAGACATGATCCTACCCCTCTCTATATGTTTTCTCCTTTACAGATTATGCAATTTCTATATAGGCGGTTCATCGTTTTGTAACTGCTAAAAATATGAATATTTTTTGACAATAGATCTAGATGTGATGTACATAACACTAAAATTTGAAGGAAGCCTTTAATCTAGTACAGTAAATTGAGTCGAGAGGGGAAACACTATGTTTTGTTATCAATGTGAACAAACACCTTCAGGGGGATGTAAGGTAATAGGTGTTTGTGGAAAAGATGAAACCATTGCTAGTCTGCAAGATACGATGATTTTTGGATTAAAGGGGATTGCTGCGTATCGTACACACGCGAACCAACTTGGTTTTACCGACCCATTTGTCGATGCTACTACACACGAAGCACTATACATGACATTAACGAATTCCAATTTTAATGTACAGGAACATATCGATATGGCGATGAAAGTCGGTCAATCAGCTGTAAGAATCATGGAAGTACTTGACGAGGCTCACACGAAGCGTTTAGGAATACCTCAACCTATTCGTGTATCTCAAAATAAGATTGAGGGAAAATGCATCATTGTTACAGGACATAATTTATTTGCACTTGAAGAGCTATTAAAGCAAACAGATGGTTTAGGAATTAATGTTTATACCCATTCAGAAATGCTACCTGCTCACGGTTATCCAGCACTTAAAAAATACTCACACTTGAAAGGAAATATCGGTAAGGCTTGGTATGACCAACGTCGTTTATTCGAAAAGTTTCCAGGGGCTATTTTAGCAACTACAAATTGTGTAATGCCGATTAAAGGAACATATGCAGACCGGATGTTCTCGTATGAAGTCGCAGGATTAGAAAATGTTCAAAAAATTGTGGGTGATGATTTTTCACCGTTGATTAACCGAGCTTTAGAGGTTCCTGAAGCAAATATAGAGTCTGAAGAAACATTATTAACAGGCTTCCATCATGAAACGGTTCTAGGCCTTGCACCTGAAGTGATCGCTGCAGTAAAAGAAGGGAAAATTAAGAGATTCTTTGTTATAGCTGGCTGTGATGCACCAGGAAAGGGTGGGGAATATTACCGTGAACTAGCCACGTCCTTACCACCTGAAACGGTAATCTTAACGACATCGTGTGGGAAATTCCGATTTAACGATGTGGATTATGGTGTTGTTCCAGGAACAGAAATTCCACGTTACATAGATTTAGGGCAATGTAATAACTCAGGCTCTACAGTAAAAATCGCAAAAGCTCTAGCAGAAGCTTTTGAATGTGACATCAATGAACTTCCAGTAAGTATTGTACTGTCTTGGTTTGAACAAAAGGCAGTTGCGATTCTCCTTGGATTATTTAGCTTAGGAATAAAGGATATCCGCATAGGTCCTAAGCCTCCAGAATTTATTTCTGAAGGTGTAATGAATGTGCTAACGGAAACTTTTGGCTTGAAGCTAATTGGTACCGCTGCTGAAGATATGCAAGAAATGCTACAGCTTTCAGAGGTAAAGTAAATGGATAGAAAAAATGGACGCATACAACAAGTATGCGCCCTTTTTTATTATATTAATTCTTCAAGTAGATCATCGAGGACAAAAGTCATGGTACCGCTGCTATCTACTTCAATAAGTGCCTCTTTTTTCATTTTGGTGAGAGTGCGGCTAACGGTTTCACGTGTCGTTCCAATCATATTGGCCAAATCTTTATTAGTAAATTCACCATTTAACGTGAAGGTTCCATTTGTTTCTTTTCCGTGTAATTTTGCTAACCTAATCAGCAGCTTAATTATTTGTTCATATGTATTATTAAGGATTTGTGCTTCTAACCGGTCTTGAAGGTCGACAATTTTCTCGCTTAATACGTTAAATACTTTAATACAAAGCGTAGGATTCTCAATAAGGACCTTTTCAAATGGTAAGATAGGAACCACTACTAAGGTTGTAGCCTCCAATACTTCTGCATACGCAGGGTATCCCCCTTTTCGAAAGAAACCAACATGGGGGAACATTTCACCCTTTTTTAAAATCGCAACGATTTGTTCTTTCCCGTTTATATCACTTTTGTATATCTTTACCTTTCCAGAGTGGATAAAATATACGTTTTCAAGAGGATCATCCTGCATAAAAACATGACTACCACGATTCCAATCTCTTGAAATAGATATATCAATAATTTTTTGAAGCTCATCTTCGTCTAAGCTTCGAAATAAAGAGAACTCAGATAATACTTTTTTAATTTCAGTACTTTTCATTCCTACACACCTCAATCTTTGCAATAACCTAGTTTCTATTTTACCAAAAATACATAGCTGAAAGAATAGATTGGCGGGAAACATTGTTATTTTTAAACAGTACTTTAATTACGAACGTTTATTCGGTATGATAGAGCTATAGAGGTGATCTGTATATGAAGGTAAGAAAAAGTTTACAAGATCTTATTGTTGAGTTGAAGAAAAATGAAGAATTTAAAGACCAAATCGTGCATTGGCATACAATAGAAGAAAGAGAAGCAAAAACATCGGAATTGCCTAATGACCTCCATCCTAACTTACAAAGGGCAATGCAGGAGAGAGGAATTGGAAGGCTGTTTACTCATCAGAAATCATCTTATGAAGCGATTAGACGGGGAGAAAGTGTTGTTGCAGTGACACCTACGGCTTCTGGTAAGACGCTTTGTTACAATCTCCCTGTTATTCAAACGGTCATCGAATCGATGGATTCAAGAGCCTTGTATATCTTTCCTACTAAGGCGCTAGCGCAGGACCAAAAAAGTGAGCTTAATGAGCTAATACAAGCGACAGAGCTTCAAATTAATAGCTATACATATGATGGAGATACTCCTGCCAATATAAGAGAAAAAGTACGGAAAGCTGGACATGTCGTCATAACGAACCCAGATATGCTTCATTCGGCAATTCTCCCTCATCATACAAAGTGGGTATCTTTATTTGAAAATTTAAAGTTTGTTGTCATTGATGAGCTTCATATTTATCGTGGTGTATTTGGGAGTCATGTCGCAAATGTGATTAGGCGTTTGAAAAGAATCTGTGGATTTTACGGAAGCAACCCTATTTTTATCTGTACTTCTGCGACGATTGCTAATCCACTTGAGTTAGCCGAACATTTAACAGAAACAAACATGAGGTTAATTGATAAAAATGGTGCACCAAGTGGCAGGAAGCATTTCCTTTTTTATAACCCTCCCATTGTAAACAAGCCTTTAAATATCCGAAGGAGCGCAACGCTTGAGGTTAGAAATATTGCGCGTACGTTATTAAAAAATAAAATTCAAACAATTGTTTTTGCGAAAAGCAGAGTGAGAGTCGAAATTTTACTAACCTATCTCCAAGAGCTTGTAAAGTATCAACTTGGTCCAAAGGCAATAAGAGGATACCGCGGTGGATATTTGCCCACGGAGCGACGAGAAATTGAAAAAGGGCTAAGGAACGGGGACATCTATGGTGTCGTAAGTACAAACGCTTTAGAATTAGGAGTGGATATTGGTCAGTTGCAGGTATGTATTATGACGGGTTATCCAGGTTCGATCGCAAGTTCATGGCAACAAGCGGGAAGAGCTGGGAGAAGGCATGGGGAATCGTTAGTCATACTCGTGGCAAGCTCTAGTCCGCTCGATCAATACATTATTCAGCATCCTGATTATTTTTTTACAAGCAGTCCAGAAACAGCGAGAATTAATAAAGATAACTTGATTATTCTTATTGATCATTTGAAGTGTGCTGCATATGAGTTACCGTTTAAGAAAGGTGACTATTTTGGAGAAACGGAAATCGAAGAACTTCTAGAATACTTAGTAGAAGAACGGGTGCTTTTTGAAAATGGCGAGAAATACTACTGGATGAATGATTCGTTCCCTGCTCACAATATTAGCTTACGTTCTGCCTCACAAGATAATGTTGTCATAATAGATCAATCAGATGTTTCTAAAGCGCGTGTGATAGGTGAAATGGATCTTTTCTCAAGTATGACCTTACTGCATGAAGAGGCTATTTATTTGCATCAAGGAACACAATTTCAAGTGGAAAAGCTTGATTGGGAGGAAAAGAAGGCATTCGTTCGAGAGGTAGCCGTTGATTATTTTACGGACGCCAATTTAGCGGTCGAATTAAAAGTATTAGAGGTTGATAAGAATAGGGAAAATACAATGGTAGAAGTTGCTTATGGGGATGTTAGCGTATTAGCTAAAGCAACGATCTTTAAAAAAATCAAATTTGAAACACATGAAAATATAGGGTCGGGACCAATTCATTTACCTGAAGTTGAACTTCATACGAGCTCTGCGTGGATTTCGATTGATAAAGCCTCCACTGAATTAACAGAGGAACGTTTGGATCAAGGCCTAATTGGAATTTCTCATGCGTTTAAACATATTGCTCCTTTATTTGTCATGTGTGACCCACAGGATATTCATGTCGTTCCACAAGTGAAAGCTGTGCACAATGAAAAGCCGACGTTATTCTTCTATGACCGCTACCCTGGTGGAATTGGACTTAGCGAAAAGATCTATGATGGAATGGAAATAATTATTAAAGAGGCGAAAGAGATGATTACCCGTTGTAATTGTCATCAGGGTTGTCCGTCTTGTATTGGCACTGATCCTACGGCGGAAACGGCAAAGATTGACTGTTTGAAAATTTTAAATATGTTTCAATATGAAGTGGGAAAGGGTAGAGTCAGTTGAGTTTGAAAAATAAGCTAAATCGATTAAAACCTCATCTATCTATTCCAGAGAGCTCGAAACAAAGTTCGATCTCTCTGCCTGTAAAGTCAAATAAGGAAATGCCTTTTTTAGATGAGTGGAAGGAGAATGGAGTTACTCCGTACTTTTTAGAAGACGATTATTGCCTTGTAAGAGAAGTAAAGTATCCGTTTGATTACCAACATGGCAGATATCAGTTAGGCGAATTTATTGACGCTGTGAAAGCTTGGAATGAGTCAAATATCTCTCATCCGCTGTCAGCAAAGGGGTTTCTACCAGAGCAGTTGTTTTTTTTCGATACAGAAACAACAGGACTGGGTGGGGGAGTAGGGAATACGATTTTTCTTCTTGGACATGCCACGTTGGAAGACAATCATTTTGTTGTGAGACAGCATATTCTTCCACGACCAGGAAGCGAAATTCCTCTGTATACTAGTTTTCTTGAAAAGGTTGATTATTCGACGCTAGTGACGTATAACGGAAAAGCCTTTGATTGGCCACAAGTAAAAACAAGGCATACATTGCTAAAAGACCATGTTCCAAAGTTGCCTTCATTTGGTCATTTCGATTTGTTTCATGCCTCTCGAAGAATATGGAAGCATAAGCTAGACCGATTAAAGCTATCGATCGTCGAGAAGGAAATTCTTGATATTCAAAGAGTCGATGACGTTCCAGGATTTTTAGCACCGATGATTTATTTTGACTACGTTGAAACGCAAAAACCAGAAGGGATGCTCGGAATTATCAAACATAACGAGATAGATATTCTGTCTCTTATTAGTTTGTATACCCATTTAACATTTCAGATTTTACGAATGGATCAAAACCAAACGGTGAAAGAAGCTTTTGAGGTGGGCCGATGGTTTTCTTACCTTGGGGAAGATTCGGCTGCTGAAAATACATTTATAGAATTAGCGTCAGGGGAAAGTATGGAAGCCTATCATTCTCAATGGCAACTATCTCTACAATTAAAAAAGAAGAAAGATTATGAAGCGGCTAGTGAAATTTGGTTGAATTTGTCGAATGTATCTGATGATGTGATTGCCTTTGACTCCTCACTTGAACTTTCCAAATGGTATGAACATAAAAAAAGGGATTACGAGAAGGCACTTCTTTTTGGTCAGAAAGCGAAATTATTACTTGAAAAATGTAGTGATAATAAGATAGATCCGACGATTGATCTCGAGAAACGGTTGGAAAGAATTACAAGAAAATCTTGTAACAAAAATGTAAAAAAATAATCGACAAAATCCGCCTTTTTGGTGTTGTCTCCCCTTAAAATAGAGGGTAAAATGTATCATTGAGTGATAGAAAGCTAGAATAAAAAGTGGAGATGGATGAATTCGATGTATAAAGCAATTTTGTTTATGTTTTTTCTTGTTGTCTGTTTAACTGCGATTATTTTTACGAACTTAAAAGAAAGTTTTTATACATTAATGTAACCTTTGGGTTTAATAACAAAGAAATTAGCGAAAATAGGTATTTGCATTAGTACAAGATGGACTCCTTTATCATAGGCTGTTATTGTAAAACACAAAAAACACTATTCGAAAGGAGAAGCTCAAATATGTTTAAAAAACATTGCGGACCTACTAATGTATTACCTGCTGTTGTTCACCCAACAAAATGCTGTGTAAATCATACTTTCTCAAATAATGTGGTGCCACATATTCACCCTCAGCACACAACAACTGTAAATCACATCAATTATGATCACCAACACTACTTCCCACAAACACAGTCTGTTGTTAATGAAGTGACTCATACTCAAAGCTTTGCACCACCTCGTCCTGTACCTGGACCATTTCCAGCGCCAGGATTTGGAGGAGGCCCAGGATTTGGAGGAGGCCCAGGATTTGGAGCAGGCCCAGGATTTGGAGCAGGCCCAGGATTTGGAGCAGGCCCAGGATTCGGAGCAGCACCAGGATTCGGAGCAGCACCAGGCTTTGGAGCAGCACCTGGACCATCATTTGGAAGATAATAGTACTTCTTACAAGGGCTTATTGTTAAGCCCTTGTTTATTCATATATAAGGGCTTGAGAGAGGGAGCAAATCGATTGATTAAAATGGTATATATATCGGGTTATAAGGCCAGTGAGTTAGGGATTTTTAAAGAAAATGATCCTGGCGTTGTGTACATAAAACTGGCTATAAAAAAAGCCCTTCTACAGCTGTTAGACCAGGGGCTTGAATGGGTAATGGTATCAGGTCAACTCGGAGTAGAAATGTGGGCGGCAGAAGTCGTCATAGAACTGCGGAAAAAGGACTATCCGGACTTAAAACTAGCAATAATTACCCCATTTTTAGAGCAAGAAGGTAACTGGAGCGATAAAAATAAGGAGTGGTATCACTCGATTATCCAAAGGGCCGACTATGTAGACTCAGTCACAAAAAGGAAGTACGATAGTCCAGCCCAATTTCGGCTAAAAAACCAATTTGCCATCCAAAAAACGGATGCATTGCTGCTTGTATATGACGAAGAAAGAGACGGAAGCCCGAAATACTTACTTCAAACCGCCAAACATTATCAAGAGAATAATCAATATCCCATCACACAAATTACCTTCTACGATCTACAATTATTAGTCGAAGAAGAACAGCAAAAGCAAAATGATTTTTTTTAAAAGTTACCCATATAAAAGAAAAATTGACAAAAGTGCATATTTTTGAAAAAATATAGATAATGTTTCTTTGAGTGACCGAGGTGAAATTATAAATGCAAATAGATAAAGTGAAGTTAACTGCGAAAGACATATTGGAAAAAGAATTTAAAACAGGCATGAGAGGCTA
The DNA here is from genome assembly GCF_050971805.1 of Robertmurraya mesotrionivorans. NCBI lineage: Bacteria > Bacillati > Bacillota > Bacilli > Caryophanales > Bacillaceae > Robertmurraya > Robertmurraya mesotrionivorans. The sequence goes on from NZ_JBPCCH010000001.1 coordinate 693,488, forward strand.
CAAGCCAGAGGATGTTGACAAATTTCTTGATGTAGTAATTAAAGATTATGAGATTCTTCAGCAAGAAATTGAAGAACTTCAACAGGAAAACGCACGTTTGAAGAAACAATTAGAAGAAGCTGTAAGAAGACCTTCCGTTCAGCAACCATCCGCTGGTACAACAAATTTTGATATCCTCAAAAGATTATCAAATCTAGAAAAGCATGTTTTCGGTAGCAAATTATACGATTAACAGAAATTACCATGTAAGAAGGCATTGATATTTCATTCACAATTACATATAATATGTATTGTTCGTTAATAACGTTCGGGTAATCGCTGCAAGGATCGTAAGTGAATTGTAGAGGAAAGTCCATGCTCGCACGGTCTGAGATGTCCGTAGTGTTCGTGCCTAGCCAATTCATAAGCTAGGGCAGCTAGGTTTTTACTTGGCTGACGGCAGGGAAAATGCCTAAGTCGATTTCGATATGGCATGAATACCTTGAAAGTGCCACAGTGACGGAGCCCATTTAGAAATGAATGGGGTGGAACGAGGTAAACCCCACGAGCGAGAAACCCAAATTATGGTAGGGGCACCTTCTCTTAGGAAATGAACGAGGAGAAGGACAGGTTCAGCTGAATCTGTAGATAGATGATTGCCACCTGAGTACGAGACGATCAGTCGATGGTAGTACAAAGGAACAAAACATGGCTTATAGAACGTTATTAATGGAATTGTATGAGTGTTTTCTAATGATAGCTCTCCTCTGTTGGAGAGCTTTTCTTGTATTATACATATAATAAACAAGGCAAGTTACATTCTGTCTGAGGTGAAACGATGACGAAATTTGAATTAATAGCTACCGCAGCGATGGGGCTTGAGGCGGTAGTTGCGAAGGAAGTAAGAGATTTAGGGTATGAGTGTACTGTTGAAAATGGCCGTGTCCGCTTTCAAGGGGACGAGCTTGCCATTTGTAAGAGCAATTTATGGTTACGTACAGCCGATCGAGTGAAAATTAAAGTAGGAGAATTTAAAGCCAAAACCTTTGATGAATTGTTTGAAAAAACAAAGGCATTACCTTGGGAAAAATACCTACCGGAAAATGCTGAGTTTCCTGTTTCAGGGAAGTCAGTAAAATCAACTTTATTCAGTGTTTCTGATTGCCAAGCGATCGTCAAAAAAGCGATTGTTAATCGTTTAAGTACCCATTATCGTAGAACAAGCTGGTTTGAAGAAAATGGTCCTCTGTTTAAAATTGAAGTATCCCTCTTGAAGGATACAGCCATGATAACCATTGATACTAGTGGAGCAGGCTTACACAAAAGAGGATACCGTGCGGAACAAGGGGAAGCACCAATTAAGGAAACGTTAGCAGCGGCACTAGTACTGTTAACAAATTGGACACCAGACCGCCCGTTTGTTGACCCTTTTTGTGGTTCAGGAACGATTCCAATAGAGGCTGCTTTGATAGGGCAAAATATTGCGCCAGGCTTTAACCGAGAGTTCGTTTCCGAAGGATGGAACTGGATTCCTGATAAGCTATGGGAAGATGCGAGAAATGAAGCGGAAGATCTTGCGAGGTATGATCAAGAAATAGATATCTTTGGTTCAGATGTTGACCATAAAATGGTGAATATCGCTAAGGCTAATGCATTTGAAGCCGGTTTAGGAGATTTAATTCAATTCAAACAAATGCAAGTAAAAGATTTTACGACCACAAAGGAATATGGCGTAATTGTTGGGAACCCCCCATACGGAGAGAGACTAGGGGATAAGCCAACGGTAGAAAAAATGTATTCAGACATGGGACAAGCTTTCTCTCCTTACGAAACATGGTCGGTATACATGCTAACGTCAAATGAACGATTTGAAGAATGTTACGGAAAACCAGCAACCAAAAAACGAAAATTATTTAATGGGTTTATCCAAACGAATTATTATCAATACTGGGGTAAGAGACCACCTAGAGAAGAGAAATAAAATGATTTAAAACTGACTCGCTTACGAGTCAGTTTTTTATCGCTTAGTTCTGAATATAGTACAGGAGGGGTTACTTTGCAAAAACAGCTACCATTTACCCTATCTAAATCTGAATCCTTCTTTGAGAAATTAGGGGATTGGATCGGGGATGTGTTCTACGATTTACTGCCAGAAGAGGGCTTTGAAGTTCGTGACGAACAAATCTACATGGCATTTCAACTAGAAAAAGCCTTTCAAGAAAATAAAGTGATGTTTGCAGAAGCTGGTGTAGGTACGGGAAAGACGATTGTATATCTCTTATATGCGATCTGTTATGCTCGTTACAAAAACAGACCGGCAATTATTGCCTGTGCAGATGAAACACTTATCGAACAGCTTGTCAAAAAAGAAGGAGATATAGCCAAGCTTGAAAAAGCGTTACAGCTCAATATTGACGTTCGTTTAGCTAAATCAAGAGATCAGTATTTGTGTTTGAATAAACTAGATCAATCCGTTGCGTCTTCCGATGTACATATGGATGTTTTCCATCAATTACCTGATTTTGTACATACAGGAATATCGATGCAATCCTTTGAACGATACGGAGATCGTAAGGATTTTCCACAACTGTCTAACGAGCAGTGGAACGAAATAGCGTGGGATAGTTTACAGGACTGCTTTTCTTGTGATCAGCGACATAGATGTGGACAAACATTGCATCGTGATTACTACAGAAACTCACAGGACTTAATTATTTGTTCTCATGATTTTTATATGGAGCATATTTGGACTAAGGAAGCAAGAAAACGCGAAGGCCAGCTTCCGCTACTACCTGAAAGCTCATGCGTCGTGTTCGATGAGGGTCATCTTTTAGAATATGCCAGTCAAAAGGCTCTAACGTATAAGTTAACAGAACAAACACTTGAAACATTACTAGAGCGTCTAACCGCTAATGATGTAAGGGATAAGACCCTTAACCTAATAGACGAATCCATTATTGCTAGTGAACGATTTTTTGAAGTATTACATGACGCATCTGAAAAGTCAGTAGGCTCTGATAAACAGATGATTAAAAAAACACCGGACGTGTTAGCGAAGGGAAAAAAACTTGCCTCTTTATTATCGGATCTGGAGGAAGAACTTGTCTTTGAAAGTGAATTATATGTGATTAATGAATATGACCTGAAGATTGTCGAAGGCTATCTGGAGCAGATAACGTATTCATTAAGTTTATTTTTAAAGGAGCTTAAAGGAATTATTTGGTTTGAAGAACATGAAGGAAAACGAACGCTTGTGATTATGCCGAGAATGGTGGAAGATATCATGCGTGAAGAGGTATTTTCACAGAAAAAGCCATTCATTTTTTCTTCTGCAACTCTATCCGAAAATGGCTCATTTTCATATATTGCAAAAAGTCTTGGAATAGATGAATTTTTATCTTTCCGTGTAAATTCACCGTTCAATTATGAAGAAGCGATGGAAATACAGATGCCCTACTTTACCTCTGTTGATGAAAAATGTATGTATACTGTTACCCAATTGATCGAAGCCGGAGGAAGAGGTCTAGTTCTGTTCTCCAATGATGAAGAACAACAATATTTCAAACGTCATCTCCGTGAAGAACTTCCTTTCCCTATCTATTTTGAGGGAGATGCAGAAATAAGTACATTAGTTTCGAAATTTCAACAGGAAGAGAGTGCTGTGCTTTGCTCCACCCATTTATGGGAAGGACTCGATATTCCAGGTTCTTCATTAGAGAATGTATTCATCTTTTCTCTTCCATTTCCACCTCATGATCCCGTATTTACCGCGAAAAGGGAGAGTACAGAAAATTCCTTTGAGGAAGTCGATATCCCGTATATGCTTCTCCGACTTCGCCAAGGAATCGGTCGTTTAATACGCTCACATGAAGACAAAGGAAAAGTGCATATTTTAATGAATCAAAACGAGTCTCAAAAAATAATTGATCTCGTTCATTCCGTCCTACCTGTATCGATATCAAATTAAGCTTGGAGCAGATAATCATCTGCTCCATTCTTATTTATTCAGGATTTTTCCTGAAAATTATGATAAAATTTTTGCGAGAGGTTTTAGAGGAGGGGACAGGATGGTTACTGCTATAAAGCAGATGGAACGAGAGTTTTTGGATTATGTTAAAAAGATGGGTGCGTATAAAGAAGCGCTTGGACTTATATATTGGGATCTTCGAACAGGAGCTCCGAAAAAAGGGATGGAGCAGCGTTCAGAAGTCATTGGTATGCTGTCTAGTGAAGTGTTTAAAATGTCAACTTCTGAGGAAATGGCTGCATACATAGCAAATCTAACTAATGTGGAACACAATAATGAACTGAGTGAAATAACAAAAAAAACGGTTGCTGAATGTAAAAAGGAATACGATCGTAACAAAAAAATTCCAGCTGAAGAATATAAAGAATTTGTTATCCTTCAGTCAAAATCAGAATCAGTATGGGAAGAGGCAAAGGATGCTTCAAACTTCTCCATGTTCCAACCTTACCTCGAGAAGATTGTTGAAATGACAAAAAAATTTATAACGTATTGGGGCTACACTGAAAACAAATATAATACTCTCCTAGATATGTATGAGCCTGGTATTACAGTAGACATTCTTGATCAAGTATTTAGTGAGCTTCGAGAAAAAATCGTTCCTCTTGTTCAACAAATAAAGGAATCAGAAAACAAGCCGAACACACAATTCTTGTATAAACATTTTCCTAAGGAAAAACAGAGAGAATTTAGCTTGGAGATACTAAAGAAAGTTGGCTATGATTTTGACTCTGGTAGATTAGATGAAACGGTACATCCATTTGCGACTGGATTAAATCCAGGGGATGTTCGTGTGACAACGAAGTATGATGAAAAAGACTTCCGTACAGCTATATTTGGTACGATACACGAAGCAGGACATGCATTATATGAACAGAATATTTCTCCTGAATTAATCGGAACTCCTTTATGTACGGGAACATCCATGGGGATACATGAATCACAATCTCTATTTTATGAAAATTTCATTGGTAGAAATCTTTCTTTTTGGAAAGGTAATTTAGACTTACTAAAAGAATACGCTCCTGTTCAGTTTCAGGATGTTTCGATTGAGCAATTTTACCGAGCAATCAATGAATCGAAGCCATCGCTTATTCGCATAGAAGCGGATGAACTAACTTATTCATTGCATATTATGATCAGGTATGAAATTGAAAAAGGGATTTTTAATGATGAGATTGAAGTTAAGGACTTGCCTAAAGTTTGGAATGAAAAATATGAACAATACCTAGGGATTACTCCAGATAATGATGCAAATGGAGTCCTTCAAGACGTTCATTGGTCTGATGGAAGCTTTGGGTACTTCCCGTCCTATGCGCTTGGTTATATTTATGCTGCTCAACTAAAATCTGCCATGCTGAGTGATATTCCCCATTATGACCAGTTACTTGAGGAAGGGAACCTTCTACCAATAAAAGAATGGTTAACCAATAACATTCATCAGCATGGAAAAATGAAGCTACCTCTTGAATTGATTAAAGATATTACTGGAGAAGGTCTGAATGCTTCCTGCTTAATTGACTATCTTTATAGTAAATACGAGAGATTTTATGAAATAAAAAAATAAAACGTAGGATGACAATTTTTGTCGTCCTTTTTTCAAGGAGGGAACCATGCATCTTCCTTCAAGTTTTTCTATAGGTCTAGCTGCATTTTTATGGGGACTAATAGCCCTTTTCGTAAGAGAATTAAAAGCGGTAGGCTTTTCAGCAATGGAGATCGTTACGATACGAGTAGGGGTTGCGTTCCTAATCCTTTTCGTTATTGGATCTGCAAAAAAACGGGAACAATTAAAAATTCAATTTAAAGATACCTATCTTTTTATTGGGACCGGAATATTAAGCATTGTTTTTTTTAATTGGTGCTATTTTACAACAATTAATGAAATGAATGTCTCTCTAGCTGTTATACTACTGTATACGTCACCTGCTTTTGTATCCATTCTCTCTTTTGTTTTTTTAAAGGAGAAGCTCGGTAGAAAAAAGATCCTAGCCGTGCTTGGTACGATCATTGGGTGTGTTCTCATTGCTGGTCTCAGAATGGAAGAAACGGCACAGATTTCAACGATAGGATTGTTTATCGGATTAGGCTCAGGGTTAGGTTATGCGCTATACAGTATATTTGGTAAGCTAGCACTTCAAAGATATGCTCCCTTTACTGTTACGTTTTATACATTTCTGATTGCTTCTTTATCCTTGGTTCCTTCTACGGCCCTGTGGACAAAGTCAAGTATACTGTTTGAGCCATCAGTAGTTTGGTATAGTATAGGTCTTGCTTTAATAACGACTGTAACAGCTTACTTTTTATACACATGGGGACTGAAGAAAACAGAGAGTAGCAAGGCGTCGATTATTGCTACAATCGAGCCGGTTGTAGCGACACTATTAGGATTGTTCTATTACAATGAGACATTAAGTATGATACAACTCATTGGAGGTATGATTATACTTGCTTCAGTCATTTTAGTGAGTTACGAAAAGAAAAATAAAATACCTGTACAAACCACAAACAGCGCCCATTAATAGGCGCTGTTTGTTATTACCATAATTTATAACCTTTTGATCCGATTGGAGCATTCTGAATCATATCAATAAATGGTATGGTGTAAGCGAACAAGATTAATAACGCAGTAATTCCTAACCAAAGTTTCCAGTTCTCAAATACCATTGGTGTTTTTTCAGCTTTATCACTAACTTCTCCAATTGGAAATTCTTCTTCGCCTTTTGGAGCAAAAAATGCTAAATTCACAAAAATGTAAAGCATAAGAATAATCGCAATAAAAAGGATTGTGCCACCCACAGCTTGAGCGATTTGATACGGTATCCATTCAGTAGCTTGAGCAGCTCCGCCATACTCTGAAAAAGAAGAACGACGTGGTGCACCTAGTAAACCAGCTGCGTGCATTGCACCAGACATAAAGGTCATACCGATTGCCCAAAGAACACCTTGGTAAATCGCAAGTTTATTCATCGCTTTTGTTAATACTCGGCCTGTTACATGTGGAACCAGCCAGTAAGAAATACCGAAGAAAGTTAAAACAACTGCGGTTGCAAGTGTTAAATGGAAGTGTCCAGTAACCCAAATCGTATTATGAATCACTTGGTTCAACTGATGAGAAGCATTAACCAGTCCACCTGCACCTGCAGGTATGAATGAAAGCATTCCGATAAAAGGAACCGTGAATCTTGCATCTCCCCAAGGAAGCTTCTTAAACCATCCGAAGAGTCCTGTTGCTCCTTTTGAGCGACCATAGCTTTCGAAAGTGGCAAAGAGGGAGAAGGCGGTCATTAATGATGGAATGACAACTAAAAAGGTTAAGATAACCTGTAAGAACTTCCAAGCAGGATCAATTCCTGGCTCCATTAACTGATGGTGAAAACCAACAGGGATAGAGAATAGTAAAAATAAGATAAAGGACAAACGAGCAAGCGAATCAGAGAAGATTTTTGCACCAATGACTTTTGGAATGACTACATACCATGCCATATAGGCAGGTAGTAACCAGAAATAAACAAGTGGATGTCCGAAATACCAGAATAGTGTACGGCTAACTAGAACGTCCACTCGATCAACAATCCCGAGTGACCATGGAAGTAATTGGAATAGTACGGTTGCAGCAACACCTATTGTTGCGACAATCCATAACATCGTATTGACAACAGCCATGAACGTAATTAATGGACTTGGCTGACCAGGGTTTTGCTTTCTCCAGCTAATATATTTACCTAGTACGGCAGCTCCATCTACCCAGCTGCCTACCACAACAAGTGTTAGACCCAGGTAGTAAATAAAATGTGCTTGTAATGGCGCATAAAAGGTATAAAGTACAGAAGCTTTATTTAGTAGAATCATTGTGGCTGCCATTAGCGTCCCAGTAGTCATTAACCAAAAGCCAATCCAACCTAATTTTCTTTGAAGATTGGATAATGTACCTGATGTACGGCTTGTGGCAGCAATTTGAAAGCCCATAATGAAGAATGTTGTTAAAACAAGCCCGAGCACAACACCGTGAACCGTTAATATTTGATAATAGCCAATTCCTGCAGGTAACACAAATTTTCCAGAACGTACTAACGTTTGCAGAAGTCCTGCCAGCCCACCGACAGCCAAAGCGATGAATGCTACATAAAAATGGGCCATAACTAATTTTCCATCACGAGGATCAATTTTTGCATTTAATGTATTCATTATTCCACCACCTTGATTTTAGACGTCATCATGTGGTGTCCAGAACCACAATATTCATTACATAAAATTAAGTATTCTCCAGCTTTGTCAAAGGTTGTGACATACTCGCTTATATAACCAGGCTCTAACATCATGTTAATATTTGTTCCAGCAACTTGAAATCCGTGAATTACGTCTTTTGTTGTTGCAATTACCTTTACTTTTGCTCCAAGTGGAACTTCAATCTCTCCTGGAGTATAAGCAAAAGCTTGAGCTACGTATACTAGTTCATAATCCCAGTCTTTGCCCTCAACTTTTTTAAGTCCTGGCTCGTTGAATGGTGCAGTTGTATCAACTTTTTCAGGATTGATTGTTGCTAAACAGCTTGGTGGTTGATTTCCGAGATAAAAGGCACTAACACCTAAAACGGTTAGGAAAACTAGAAGTGTCCCAATCCCAAATATCAGCCAAATTTTTTCAAACTTATGCATATGCATGGTAAAAATATCCCCTTTCGCTCAATTAAAAACGGTCTAAAAATAAGAAGTAAACGCTCACCCATGTCACTATTAGAAAGAATCCTAATAGGAAAACGGAAGCTAATGTGCCCTTTAAAGAAGAGCTATCCTCTATTTCCGTCTTTGTTTTTCGGTTGAGTTCCATTTTCGCCATAACCCTCACTCCCTCCCCAAGGTTTCACAATAAATAAATGATTACAATTTCATAATACAAGACAATTGTTCCAATTCCATTAGCTTTCATTGATTTCACAAATTGTTCAATTGTTATGTATTTACTATGATAGTAGTGAAAAGTTATTGTGACAGTGATTTAAATCACATTCAGTTGTCTCGAAATGTGAAATATTTGTGAAGAAGATAAATTTTGAAAATATATGATAACGGTTACGAATGTCGACATAAAAGCATTTGTAGGTGAGTGATATTTATTACACAATAAAACACACCCTAGAAACCTAGAGTGTGTTAGACGATTGTGCTATCCCACTTTGAATAAGATCCTGATCCTTCGCAGCCTGCACAATCAAAAATATGGTTATATGGGATAAATTCTCCTACTGGAGGATACACATGATACCCTTTCCCATGACATTGAGGGCACTTATCTTCCTCATACATTGCTTCTATATGCTCTTGATACTTTCCTTCTCGCCAATTGAAGAAGGCTTGAATGATTCCCAAGATTATTCACCACCTAAAAAACTTTGTTTGTTCCTATTATTTCTAATGGGGTTTCCTCTATACATATTATTAAGGTAGAGGTGTTAAGGTGATGTTAATAATTGGTATTTAAATATGGTTATGTTCATCATAGAATTTTCATATTTATTATTATTCTTAAGGCTTTTAGACTGCTTGAAGGAACCTCTTGTATCAAGTATAAATATACTGATAGTAATATTTGTCAGTAAGAAATAGTGAGGGATAATATATGGTGAAATACTATTGTGAACACTGCCGAACCCTTTATGATGGGAAGGTAGTTTGTCAGGTGTGCGGCGAATTGGTGTGTAAAGAGATTTATATAGAGGTGCAAAGACAACAAGATAAGAAGTAATAAGGTGATAGGAAAAAGAAACCCTTTTTCCTTTTCTTTTTGACTACCGTTTGATATGTTGATTCATATATGAATGATAAAGGGGGATCATTATGTACTTACCATCATTTCGAATAGATAGCAAACATGCGATAGTTACTGGGGCTGGCAGGGGAATTGGAAAAGCACTAGCCATTGGTCTTGCGGAAGCAGGGGCAGATGTTGCCTTACTTTCCCGTACCGAGGGCGATTTAAGGGAAACTGCTGAAATCATTCGTTCTCTTGGCAGGAGGGTGCTCGTTATACCGACAGATGTCACCTCAAAAGAGGAAGTGGTAAGGGCAGTTTCTAAGGTGGAGGATGAGTGGGGAGAAATACATATTCTTATCAATAATGCAGGAATGAATATTCGTTCTAAAGCTTTAGAGGTTACGGAGGAAGAGTGGCAGACGATTATGGATACCAATTTAAAGTCAGCCTTTATGATGTCACAACAAGTTGGTAAAGTGATGCAGAAGCACGGAACAGCGGGTAGAATCATATCTATTTCATCTGTTGCCGGACATGTCGCTTTACGAACAGGTGTCGTATACGCGGCAACAAAAGCGGCTATGATTCAAATGACCAAGGTGCTAGCCTTAGAATGGGGTCCTCATAATATTAATGTGAATAGCATAGGCCCGTGGTATTTCAAAACACCTTTAACGGAAACCTTACTTTCTAACAAAGAGTATGTAGAAGATATTTTAGCTGTCACTCCTTTAAACCGTGTCGGTGAATTACCAGAACTAGTAGGTCCTGTCGTCATGTTAGCTTCTGAAGCAGGAAATTATATTAGTGGTCAAACCATATTTGTTGACGGCGGTATGACAATTCACGGATTTTAAAAGAAAGTAGAGAGGTATCTCCTCTCTACTTATTTTCTACCATAATAATAAGTTCAATCGTTCCAAGGTCTTGAATATTGATTGGTAAACGGAATGCCTTATCAAATCCGTAAACCTTTGTTTCTCCAACCAACACAGTAGGTGGGGTAATATCCGTTTCATGGCCTTTTTGTGAAATCGTTGTAGATAGGTTCCCTGCAATCATATTTCCTAACTCTCCTGCAAAGGACTCTAGCATTTCTCCTTCTAAAGCCATACCGAACATTCCTTCTCCGATCTTACCAAACACCTGTTCATTTCCATCAATAATAATACGACCTCTTACATCTCCGGTCATTCCAATCAACACACCAATCGAATGCTGTGTAAAAGGCTGTGTAAAAAGAGATGGTTTTTCAACGGCTAGGTCAAATGGAAGAACTGATTTAACTGAATCGATAGTCCCGTTTAATATATCTGTCACTTGCTTTGATAAAGTCATTTGTATTCCTCCAACTAGTCGAATATCATTATATTATCATAGATGCTGAGAAAAATAACATGGTTTTCTCATTTTTAATAGTAAAAAATAATGGGAAATGAAATGGTTCTTTTGGTTCATTTCTATGGTAAAAATTATCTAGTGATTTGAAACGAAAATCATCATATAATGAAGAAGCACAGCAACTCCTTCAAGACATGGATGGCTCTCTACTTACTAAAGCAGGGAGTTTTTTTCATGAATAAAATCTCCTGTTTTTGGAAAAAGTATCCTTAATATGGTGATCATGGAAGGAGAAAAGCAATGCCAGCAATTCTATCAGTAGGTGAAGCACTCCCGCAATACGAAATAACACAAACTGAAGTGATGAATTTTTCTCGAAAGCTTTTTACAGATGCTTTTCACGATATCGAAAGATTGCTTAAGGCATTCCAGCACGGACAAATTATAAAACGACATTTTGCTAGAAGTATAGAATGGTTCGCCAAAGAGAGGTCGTTTAAGGAAAAAAATGATGCATATATAGAAACAGCTACCCAGTTAGGTACAAAAGCAATAAAAAATTGTTTACAAAATAAGGATTATTTGAAGAAACCGATTGATTATGAAGACATAGACGCAATTTTCACCATATCAAGTACAGGTTTAGCAACTCCTAGTATAGAAGCAAGGATTATGAATATCCTTCCTTTTTCGATACATACGAAACGAATTCCTATCTGGGGTCTTGGCTGTGCGGGTGGAGCTTCTGGATTATCAAGAGCATACGAATACTGCCTCGCTTTTCCTACTGCCAAAGTACTTGTACTTACAATTGAATTATGCAGTTTAACATTCCAGAAAAACGATCTATCCAAAAGTAACTTAATTGGCTCTTCTCTTTTTGCTGATGGAGTGGCATGTGCTCTTGTAGTAGGAGATGAAGTACAGAAGGAAAGCATCAGTCACTTAACCTCCTATCCAACTATATTAGCTACAAGGTCAACTACCATGAAGGACTCGCTTGATGTGATGGGTTGGGAAGTAAAAGAGAATGGACTTTATGTTGTTTTTTCTAAGGATATTCCTTCCATTATTGAAAAATGGTTAAAGCCCAATGTAAATCATTTTCTTACTGAGAATGGCTGTCAACTTGAAGAGCTTCAGCACTTTATTGCGCATCCAGGAGGAAAGAAGGTTCTAGACGCCTATGTAAAATCATTACAGTTACCAGCAGAAATGTTAGAAATATCTGCAAATGTGTTAAAGAATTACGGGAATATGTCATCAGCAACCATATTATATGTTTTGAATCGGACCATGAAAGTGGCAAAAAAGCATGATATGGGGCTTGCAACGGCATTAGGACCTGGTTTTAGCTCAGAATTACTTCTCTTACAATGGAGGGAAACATAATGTTTTCTTTATTTCTAGCATTTGTGATTTTTCAACGAGTTTGTGAATTAGCGATCGCTAAAAGAAATGAGAAATGGATGAAAGAGCAGGGTGGGGTAGAATTCGGGAAAACGCATTACATTTTTATTGTTTTTGTCCATGCATTATTTTTTATATCACTTTGTCTCGAGGTGTTAGTACAAGAGAACGAAATCTCCCCATATTGGCCAGCGCTTGTCAGCTTGTTTTTGGTCACACAAATAGGAAGAATTTGGGCACTTTCGTCTCTGGGAAAGTATTGGAATACGAAAATAATCGTTGTACCACATGCTACAGTTATTAAAAAAGGGCCTTATAAGTTTCTAAAGCACCCAAACTATTTAATCGTCACCATAGAATTTCTCGTGATCCCACTTCTATTTCAAGCATACGGAACACTTATTGCTTTTTCACTCCTTAATGCTCTTATCTTAATGATACGAATTCCAGCTGAGGAAAGGGCTCTTTGTGAACATACAAAATACAATGAGGTATTTCATAAAACAAGCAGATTCCTCCCGTTGCCGTTTATGAAAAAAATGTGAATGATCAGAAAGTTTATTGATAGTGATTATCATTCGTGGTATAGTGTTCATATGAAAATAATTCTCACTCTCAATAAAGAGGACGGTGTTTGCAAATGGTAACGATTTTTATTGGCGGAACAGTTGTCGTTTATGGATTGTTAATGAAGCATGTGTTAAAGAATGTAAGCAAACCGCAAGCTATTCAATTAAATAAATAAAAAAATCAGGTGAATGTAAACCTGATTTTTTTTATTTGGGAAATGCGTGAAAAATCAGTTAAAATAAAGAGGAAAAAGTTCAAACAAGGGGTAGAACCATGTCAAATACAATCTTTCAACATGATACACAGATCACACTATCACGTATTGCCAATCTACATACATATTTTCTTTCAAGGGGAAACGAAGAAACAGCACTAAAAGCAAAACAATTAGCTATAAAACTTCAAGAGAGAGAATATGCTATTGCATTTTGTGGTCATTTTTCAGCGGGAAAATCAACCATGATCAATACCTTAATTGGTGAAAATATTCTTCCTTCCAGCCCTATTCCAACGAGTGCGAATTTAGTAAAAGTGAAATCAGGGGAGGACTATGCGAAGGTCTATTTCAACGAAGGAAGGCCTCTATACTACAAGGCTCCATACGACTATAGTATGGTCAAAACGTACTGCAAAAATGGAGACGAAATAACGTCTATTGAGATTAGCAAGAGTAGCACGAAGCTAACATCTGGTACAGCGATATTAGACACACCAGGGATTGACTCAACAGATGATGCTCATCGAATCGCTACAGAGTCAGCTTTACATCTAGCGGATCTTGTGTTTTATTGCATGGATTATAATCATGTCCAATCTGAGGTTAACTTCATGTTTACAAAGGAACTAACCGAAGAAGGTAAGGAAGTTTTCTTAGTTGTAAATCAAATCGATAAGCATCGTGAGGAAGAACTGAGTTTTCTCAAGTTTCAACAAAGTGTAAAAGAATCCTTTGCCTCATGGGGAGTGAAACCGGGTCGTATATTTTATACGACGCTAAAGGAACGAAACCATCCCCACAATGAGTTAAAAGATCTACAATCGTTTATTACTGAAAAAGTCCTTATGAAGGATCAGTTGTTAGAACTCTCAGTTTCAAATTCTCTCAAAAAGCTTATTCAAGAACAAATTGTATTCGAATTCAATCAGAATAAAGATACAATTGAAAAGCTTGAACAAAAACTTAGCGCTCTACCAGAAGGTGAATGGAATAACTTACAAGGGAAGATAGTAGAGTTACAACAGCAATTAGACATACAAGTGGAAGCACTAACTGAACAAAAGAGGAAGTTAGAGCTTGTTATTATTGATATTTTAAAAAATGCCTATTTAATGCCCTTTCAAACGAGAGAACTTGCGGAAAAATTTCTTGAGTCGAGACAGCGAGAGTTTAAAGTTGGATTATTGTTTTCTAAAAATAAGACGGAACAAGAACGCCAAGCGAGATTACATGCATTTTTATCTGATATGCAAGAGAAAGTAAAATCGCAACTTGAATGGCACTTGAAAGATGCGATTACTCGCTTTTTAAAGGAAGAAGACATCAATAGTGCAGATTTACTAACGAAGATACAGGAATATACTGTGCCGTTTACATCAGAGCTTCTGTTAAATGCGGAAAAGAAGGATGCACGACTATCTGGAGAATACGTTTTGAACTATACAAACGATGTAGCGGAAAGCGTGAAAAACCTTGCTAGGAGAGAACTCGAGCCATTTATGGAAGATTTCCTAAAAATTCAAGGTGTTAAGATGAGCAGTAAGGCTTCGAAATGGGAGGAAGAGTTAAAAGTCATAAAAGAGTTTGATCATACATGGTCAGAGTTAAAAACCATAACGGATAGCCAACAAAAGTCCAAAGATACAATGGAACTAATGGTAACTAAAAATATCAATTGCGATGAGATAAGGGATCATGAGGTAGAAAAACTTCTTATTGTGAATGAAGAATTTGAGATTATGACTTCTACAGAAAAAGATACAGATATACCTGTAGATTCAACTAAAAAGGTAGAGAAGACCATAGAAACACCTACAGATGAGGTACAGTCAACACATACTGGACTTCAAGTGAGGGAGGTAGTGAAAAAGCTTAAAACAGCAGCGAACTTGTTACAGGATGTACCGGGATTTAAAACGAATTCAGAGGAACTGACATTAACATCTGAAAGATTGGCTCATAGAGGATTTACCATCGCTCTTTTCGGTGCTTTTAGTGCAGGCAAATCCTCATTTGCAAATGCATTAATAGGGCAGAAGCTTCTACCGGTTTCTCCTAATCCAACTACGGCAGCGATAAATAAAATCATGCCTGTTACAGATGAAAATAAGCATGGTTTAGTGAAAGTTAAATTTAAAAGTGCAGAGAATTTACTTGAGGAAGTAAAAAGGTCCTTACACTTGTTTGAGCTTTCAGCGGAATCGTTAGACCATGCAGTTCAAGTGATCCAATCAATAGATCCTACTGATACGTTGTTAGATGTTCAAGGAAAGGTTCATTATTCTTTTTTAACGGCATTTTTACGGGGATACGAGTTTGCAAAAAGTCACTTCGGAGATACCCTTCAAACACAGTTAGAAGAATTTGCTGATTACGTTGCAAAGGAAGAAAAATCGTGTTTTGTAGAAAGTATTGAGTTGTACTATGATTGTGAACTAACTCGTCATGGAATCACGCTAGTCGATACACCAGGGGCGGATTCTATTAATGCACGACATACAGGTGTTGCTTTTGACTATATCAAAAACTCAGATGCGATCCTCTTTGTGACCTATTATAATCATGCCTTTTCAAAAGCCGATCGCGAGTTTTTAATACAGCTTGGTCGAGTTAAGGATACCTTTTCGATGGATAAGATGTTCTTTCTTGTAAATGCAATTGACTTGGCGCGTGATGAAGAAGAGGTCCAAGAAGTACTTGGTTACGTAACAGAGCAATTAATTCAATATGGAATTCGTATGCCTCATATTTATCCAGTTTCAAGCATGTTAGGTTTAAAAGAAAAATTAGAAGCGATACAAGAAGGCTCTCGATTGGCACAATTCGAAGAAAGGTTCTATTCGTTTATTGAACACGACTTAACCGAGATTGCCCTAAACTCTGCTCTGTCAGATCTAAATCGAGTGAATCATGTACTAAAAGCTTTTATCCATAATGCGAAGCTGAACCGAGAAAAAAAGGAATCTTACTTGTTAACTCTAAAAGATCAAGAGACAACTATTGGAAATCTGCTTCGTAGAGATGATCAAGAAAAAAATCTTCAAAAAAGATTAAATTTAGAAACAGATGAGTTAGCCTTTTATATTAAGCAAAGAGTATTTTATCGATTTAATGATTTCTTTAAAGAGGCGTTTAATCCATCTCTATTAAAGGATGATGGAAGAAGTATGAAACAGGCGTTACAAAGAGGACTTGAAGAATTTTTAACAAGTATTGGATATGATTTTGCTCAAGAATTACGAGCGACTTCACTAAGAATTGAGTCATTCATTGGAAAGCTAGTGGTTGAAGTTGAACAGCTTCTAGAAGGCTCGATTGCAGATATCAATAAAGATATATCCTTTCATTCGTTTGAGAAACGTGCCTGGAAGAGCATAGAGTTTAATAATGCTTTCGAGAATTTGGAGGCTCCCTTGTTTAAAAAGGCATTGAGCTATTTTAAAAATCCAAAATCGTTTTTTGAACGGAATGAGAAACGACTTATGATGGAGGAACTAGAAGCCATTTTGTCTCCACTAGCGAACAGTTATGTAGAGGAAGGAAGTAAACGATTAAAGGAGCATTATCAAGAAGTGATGAATTCTGAGATCCGTCAATTGAAAGAACAAATTAGTAGAGAGTGCCTTGACTATTATGAAGGGTTACGGGCTGCACTTAGCGATGAAACCTCTATTAGTATGCTGGAGGAAACAGAAATTAAGCTAGAAGAACTATTAAGTAAATAACTACTGTATAAATCCCTTTGAAAAGGGATTTATTTTTTATTTTCTTATCGTTATAATTAGAATTGTAAAAAAATTCTAATTACTCGGGGGTACATATGATTTCTAGTGGATATACTGTTACAAAAAAGAAAAAAACAGACTATACTCAAATGTTAGTTCCGATAGCCATTATTTTAATTCTTGGATCTATCTTTATTGCCTTGTTTTTTCTTGCTCCAATCCAATTTTTACTTTATAAGCCAAGTGGGGAGTGGTTTTTTGAGCCTCCTAAAAATGCTTATTATGCCTTTATTGGTGGAATTCTTCTTGTAGCTGCGATGTTAATAGGAACAGCTATTGCTATATATAAAGATAAGATGACTAAAGGAATGAAGGGTTTTATAACGGTAGGGTATATACTAAGTGTGCTGATCTTTGTATTGAGTATCAATCAATATCATTATGCAAACCAATCAGGCATAGTTCTAAATCGCTTTTTGAGCTTTGAAGATGAAAAATATACATGGGAGGACATTACTTCCGCAGAAGAACAAGCAATCGTCAAAAACGGAATGATGAGTAGCGGGACACTTACCCTTACTTTTTCAAACGATAAAAGTTATACTTTTTTGTTAAATGAAAATGTAAGGAAAGCAAAAATTGCTATGTACTATGAGTTAGAGAAACAAGGAATTAAGGTTAAGAGAACATAATAAAGAAAACAATACCATCTTTGATAATTAATTTTCATGATATAATGGGGATTATGCTCTAAAAGGAGGACCATGAATGACAAACCAATCTACAGATCGTTCCCTTTTACTTGTTGATGGAATGGCACTATTATTTCGTGCTTTTTTTGCAACAAGTGTATCGGGTCAATTTATGATAAATTCTAAAGGAATACCAACAAATGGTGTTCATGGTTTTGTGAAACATTTTTTAACGGCGATATCAACCTTTAAGCCAAGCCATGTAGCCGTTTGTTGGGATATGGGAAGCAAAACATTCCGAAATGAAATGTTTACAAATTATAAAGCAAATCGCTCAGATGCACCCGTTGAATTGATCCCGCAGTTTGATTTAGTCAAGGAAGTAGTTAGTGCATTTGACATTCCTAATATCGGGTTAGAAGGGTATGAGGCAGACGATTGTATCGGAACAATTGCCAAGTCTTCGATGAACGATTTTGAGGTTAGCATATTAACAGGAGATCGTGATATTCTTCAACTGTTAGATGAGCGAATTAAGGTCATATTGCTTCAAAAAGGGTTTGGGAATTATGCCGTTCATACCCCTGACTCCTTCTATACAGAGAAGGGAATTCTCCCGAGGCAAATGATTGATGTAAAAGCGTTAATGGGAGATCCTAGTGATAATTATCCAGGTGTAAAAGGAATTGGTGAAAAAACAGCCCTTAAGTTAGTTCAACAATTTGAGCATGTTGAAGGGATTGTTTCGAATTTACAATTGCTTACTAAAGCGCAAAAAACAAAAATAGAGCAGGATTTGGACATGCTTTATTTAAGCAGAAAGCTTGCTGAAATCAAATGTGATGTTCCGATTTCCTTCTCACACGAGGAATCAGTATTCCAATTCAACCAGGAGAAAGTTCTAACAAAGTTTAAAGAGGTTGAGTTTAGAGGGCTGGATCGTTTATTGCCAGACCAGCAAATATTAGCTTAATCGAAGCTGCCCGTTAATTTGGGCAGCTTTTTTCTAATTAAATCTTAGTATTGCTTTTCTTAGCTCTATTTTCTAATTTACTTTTCGGATTCGGTGTAAATTCAGCATCCTGTCCATATCCTTGAGGATTCACACCAGGAGCTTTTGTACCACGGTTTGTATGTGAGTTTTTTCCTCCCATTTTCATTCCTCCTAATATAAGGTTGTTACTGCCTTAACGATTATATTATTACCTAATTGCATAATCTCACTCTCCTTTCTTCACAATAAAAAGGAGGTGAGAGAATGTGAATAAAGGTGTCTATATAGCGCTTTCAAGTATAGCTTTAGCACAGGGATTAAAAATTCCCATTCATTATTGGAAGAAGAAGGAGTTTAGACCGGATTTGTTTTTTCAAACGGGTGGGATGCCTAGCTCCCATTCCGCTGGTGTCGCTTCCTTAACAACATATATTGCCTTAAATCGTGGATTACCGACCATTGATTTTGCTCTGTCTCTTGTTTATGGATTAATTGTTATGTATGATGCACAGGGAATAAGACGGCAAACGGGTGAGCTTACTTTAAAAGTGAATGACTTGGATGATTTACTTGATAAAGTGAATCATGAAAAACCCGTGCATTTTGAAGAAAAGGCCCCAGATAAATTGAAGGAAATGCTTGGTCATAAGCCAGAAGAAGTAGTGGGTGGAGCGCTTCTTGGGGTACTAACCGGGACTTTAGGCTATTTAATGGATAGAAAAAGATAGAAAAATGTCGATTGATGAGATAAAATCAAGAAGATGTGAAGCAATCATAGGGAGTGTAGAGAACCTTGAGTACGGAAGAGTACGTAAGTCATTTATTAGACAAAGGATTCCTTCTAAAGGATGATGCGATTGGCTTTATTTATTTTGGAAAAAATTATACCGGTGCTTCTGATGAACTAGCAAATGTGGCGATTGAAGTCACACTAAAGGCTCAAAAAAGCTTTGATGGTAGCTTTTATGTGTCTCTACTTGAATGGCTTATGTCAAATCAAATTAAAACGAAAAAAGAGGCTTATCAATTTATAAGAGAAGCCGAGCTGCTGACAATATAGAAAAAGCGTGTGAGATTCACACGCTTTTTTTATATCGCTTGCTTTTTTTCTGTATATATGGAATGCTTTTTTTTTACTGGCAGTTCGGCAAAAATCATTCCAGCAAAGATACATATACAGCCGAGTAACGCATTGGATGTTAGTCTTTCAGCGGCCCAAACATAAGCAGTAATGGCAGCGAACACAGGCTCCATGGCAAAAATTAAGGCAACTCTTGTTGGAGTCGTATATTTTTGAAAGCTTGTTTGAGCAAAAAAGGCTAGAGCTGTTGCGAATACAGAAGTAATAAGTAAAGCAATTAGTACATCTTGTTGTCCTAGAATATCTAGACGAAAGGCTAAAGAATAATCTTCAGTAAATAAAGCTAACAAACCTGACAAAATAGACACTGTGAAAATTTGAATAACAGTCAGCAACAAAGTGGGGAACTTTTCACTGTACCTACCCGTGAAGATTATATGCATGGCAAAACCAACGGCACAAGCGAGGACAAATGCATCACCTCGATTTAATGATGTTATATCTGTTAAAGTTAGTAGATATAATCCAATCGTTGCAATGCCCACTCCGATTAAAGCATTTCTTGTTGGCTTTTGTTTCAGTAAAAATAGAGAAAAAAGCGGAACAAGTACAACGCTTAGTCCAGTGATAAAACCAGCTTTAGAGGACGAAGTATAAAGCAATCCAACTGTTTGAAAAGCGTATCCTGCAAATAGCCATCCTCCGAGTAATATACCAGATGTAAGGATGAATCGATTGAGTTGTAGTAGTTGTTTGCGTTCAAATATCACTAGCCATCCGCCAAGAATAAGAGCAGCGATAAAAAAACGAATGGCATTAAACGCGTTTGGTGGTAAGGATGCAATCGCATTTTGAACGAGCACAAAAGTTGAACCCCACACAAGGGCAACCATAAGTAAACTAATGTCCGCAAATAATGACTTTTTCATATGTCCTCGTTCTCCTTGATGGTTTCATTTTTTCGAATAGCTGCTCGGGCGAGTTCATCTGCTGATTTATTTTCTGAACTTGGAATCCATTTCATAAAAAATAAATCAAAATCTTTAGAAAGAGTTAATGCTTCTTCAAGTAAAGGAGCAAATTGCTTATTTTTCACAAATTCCTTTTCAATTGCTCGATTTACCAGTTCTGAGTCCGTCCGAAAGGAGACTACTTGATATCCATTCTTTTTACATATTTTTAATGCTTCAATAAAAGCATAATATTCAGCTTCATGGTTGCTCATTACACCTAATGGGATAGAATAGCGTTCAACTTTGCCATTCGCTTTAATAAAAATACCAGCTCCACTAGGACCTGGATTGCCAGCGCTAGCGCCATCAATGTATACTTCAATCATTGATTTCCTCCAATAAACGTCATTTTTACATAGTATAAGCTAGTTTAACATATTTTTTGATTAAGCGTATGAATTGTCAGAAAAAAGCTCTAAGACCAAAATACCAATCTTTTGTAATTTTTTTTTTAAAAAGGAAAAGATAAAAACATCGTAAAAAGTAGCTATACATAAAGAGAGGATGAAAAGAATGAAATATAAATTAGAGTATAAATATAAAATAAAAAATATTGATCCAGTAGCTTTAACTTCTAATGATTTTTTATCAGCTGAGGATGCGATAACCGCTGGTGAAGAGCTTGAGAAAACTGGAAAAGTACTTGATTTAGAATTTCATGATGAGATGGGCTCAACGTGGACCCTTAAGGAAATGAAAAAGTTATCGGAAGAAATTGAGGAGGAACCGCATGATGTTATTGTGTACTTTGACGGTGGACATGACATTAACAGCAATCGGGCAGGTATTGGTGCGGTTATTTATTATAAACAAGGAAAAAAGAAATTCCGTCTTCGTGCAAATGAAGTAATTGATGAGATGGAGACAAACAATGAAGCGGAATATGCAGCTTTGTACTTTGCTCTTGATCTGCTAGAAGAGCTTGGAGTAACTAAGCTTCCTTGTGATATTAAAGGAGATTCACAGGTGGTTCTGAAACAACTAGAAGGAGAATGGCCGTGTTACGAGGAAAATTTAAATCGCTGGCTTGATCGGATAGAAGAAAAAGTAAAAAAACTAGGCTTACTTCCTCGTTATGAAGCGATTTCTAGAAAAGATAATAAAGAAAGTGATAAGTTGGCGACTCAAGCTCTAGAAGGTAAGTCTATTCATAGTAAAATGCAGGTGATTTAATAAAAGGTGGGGATTATGCTGAGTAGGCAACAAATATTACGAGAAGTAGAAGAATTAATGGGACGTTATTGTAAGGAATGTTTCCTACATAAGCATCACAAAGATGAAAAGGGGAGAAGATACGCACATCGATTTTGTATTACTAATTGTACGGTTGGGGAGAAAATAAAAGAGATGGGAAAAAGACTGACTTGATTAATAAATAAAGGCTGGCAAAAAGCCAGCCTACTAGTAGTATATTGGATTATAGCTTAACTACGTTAGAAGCTTGTGGTCCACGGTTTCCTTCAACGATTTCAAAAGAAACTTCTTGACCTTCTTCTAATGACTTAAAACCTTCACCTTGGATTGCTGAGAAGTGTACGAATACGTCGTCTCCACCTTCAACTTCGATGAATCCAAAGCCTTTTTCATTGTTAAACCATTTTACTTTACCATTTTGCATATAAACTTTTCCTCCTAAGCCTTTCAAGACACATAAGGTCCCCAAGTATATATTACCATCAAGCCGAACATATTTAACTAAATGTAACAAGTAAGGAAATATATTCTGATTAATGATGCTTCTAATATACACGAAATATATGTGAATAGTCAATAAATTATCGCTAGAATTTCACTCATATTGAAAGACTTTCCACCTATGAAAATCACCTTTGAAATGGAAAAAATACCTATTCTACTAAAAAGGAATTTGATATGATTTAAATAGATTCATATCCTTAATAGAAGAAGAGGGATAGCAATGGAGAAAGAGCATTTAACTGTTCAAGAGATTGATGATATTCTTGAAAAATTAGGAAATGAGGCCAAAGACCAAATACGATATGGCTACTCAAATAAAGAGGCAATAAAAAACATTACCGCAAAAATTAATCAAGCATCAAAGCAAGTGGAATTGATTTTTTCTAATTTAATGCTGGGTGAAGAATTAAATATAAGTACGTTAGAGAAAGAAATCCTTCCTGTAATATCTCAAGCTTCAGAAATCCCTCATATATATCACTTATTTTATGAATTAAACAAAACGGAAGAATATACATACAGACATACCATTGGTGTAGGGATTATCTCCTTGATGATTGGTAAATGGTTAAAGCTCTCTGAAGGTGAACTGAGAGAATTAGCAATCGGAGCGACAATGCATGATATAGGTAAGACAAGGGTTGATCCATTTATTTTAAATAAAAAAGGAAAGCTTACAAAGGAAGAATACGAGGAAGTGCAGCTTCATACTAGTTATGGATATGAAATCCTTCGTAAGATTGATCAGTTAAGCGACCGTGTGGCTCTTGTGGCACTTCATCATCATGAACGGGAGGACGGAAGGGGATATCCTAAGGGGCTAGTAGGTAATCAAATTGATTTGTATTCCAAAATTGTCGCGATAGCTGATATGTTTCATGCGATGTTATCTAGACGTGCTTATCAAGAGCCGCTGCCCTATTATACGGCATTAAGACACCTTCAAGATCATGCATTCGGAAAGTTAGATGCTAATATTACGCTTTTATTCCTGTATAAATTAATGGACAGTATTATCGGTCGATCGGTTATGCTAAGTGACGGAAGTATTGGGAAAATCATAATGGTTGATCGTTATGACCCTCTCCGAACTCTTGTGCAAGTAAATGATCAAATCATTGACCTCAAAATGAATCGTGAGTTAAATATTGAGAAAGTAGTAAACGATGAATAAGGTGTAAAGCGAGGCATATATTTTTATAAGGAAAATTTGAAATGATAAGGGTGAGGGCATGTACCGATTTTCCATTGATAAAGAGGATTGGATTTTACGATTCTCTCCCAATATCCAAGTTCCGAAAGACGTTCAGTTAACAATAGTGAATTGGATTATTCAGCTAGGAAATCTTCTCCCATCTTATGCGCATGGCCAGTCCTTTCTTATTAAAAGTGAAGAAGAAGGAATCATTGTTTTTAATGTTGAGAAAGTACCTTCACTGATCCTTACCGTATCTAACATAATACCTAAAGAAAAATGTTTTCATCAAAAGGGAAAACTTATTAATCATTGGAAATGGTAAACGGCCACATGTGGCCGTTTTTTTATTTTATTTAAGTATTTACCTTATTTGATTGTTTATTTTGACCAAAAGTGAATAAATATTTAGTTGAAATGCCAATGACTTGATAGAATAATCAAACTATAATAAAAGGAAATGTGATGAAAGCTGACATGGAAAGGGACATTCTGAAGGAGGAAAGAGAAATGGATGACAAATGGAATGCGTTTATAAACGACCACCTAAATATCAAACAGACAGAGTCGGGTCAATTAAAAGAGCTTTCCTTCGGTGTAAAGGATGTGTTTGAGATTAAGGGTTATCGAAGCAGTGCGGGAAATCCTGATTGGTTACAGTCTCATCAAGCTTTCAAGCGACACGCGCCTGTTATTAATCAACTGTTAGAGCAAGGCGCCTGTCTTAGAGGTACGACCCATACGGATGAATTAATGTACAGTTTGAACGGCGAAAATTTTCATTATGGGACACCGGTTAATCCAAGATCGGCTGATCGTATACCTGGTGGATCTTCAAGTGGTTCAGCTGTGGCGGTTTCAGCTGGTTTAGTGGATTTTGCACTTGGGACTGATACGGGAGGTTCCATTCGTGTCCCCTCTTCTTATTGTGGGATATTTGGTTTCAGACCGACACATGGACTAGTTGATAGTAAAGGAGTGATCCCGCTTGCTAAAAGCTTTGATACGGTTGGCTGGATGACAAGAGATCCAAATTTATTGCTTGCAGTAGGCGAGGTTCTTATTCGTGAAGGTACAAATGATATGGAGGAGTTTTCCTCTTTGTTTTTTGAAAATGAAGCATGGTCATATGTAGAAAACCAAACAAAAGGTAGTTATTTGCAAAATATTGAGGTGTTAAAAGAAAACTATAGTACTCAATATGTGAACATCACAAAGGATGGACTTTCAAAGTGGGCAGAATTATTTAGGAATATCCAAGGCATTGAGATTTGGAATGAACATGGGGATTGGATAAACCGTGTGAAGCCTGCCTTTGGTGCTGGGATTGCTGAACGTTTTCAATGGGCAAGTACGCTATGTAAAGAGTACTTAAGTGAATATGAAGAGGAAAGGGAGCTAATAACGGATCAACTGTCTGCCTTGTTAAATAGTAATGGTCTTTTAGTTATACCTACTACCTCAGGGGAAGCACCAATGCGAAATTTAACGGTTGAAGAAATGGAACAATACCGTTCGAAAACAATGAAGCTAACATGTATAGCGGGACTCTCGGGGTTTCCGCAAGTGACGATTCCTTTAATAAAGGAGAATGGAATTCCGATTGGATTATCTATCATTGCCAATCATCATTCAGATTTGAAATTATTGCGTTGGGTACAACAATTAACAAATAAATTAGCGATAATAGGTGATACTCCATGAAATTAGCAACAATAAAATATATGAATCAGGAAGAAGCTGCCATTATACATGGTGGAGAAGCGATATTGATAACGGAATTGAATAGAATTGAAGGTGCAAACTGGGAAACTTCTATATTTGATTTGTTACTAATGAATCAGCTAGAAGAGTTGAAAAATTGGTATCAAAATAAAGGTGCCGAGGGGCTAAATACTTATCCGAAAATCAATACCAAAGACTTTACATATACGGCCCTATATAGAAAACCGAAGAAAATACTTGGAGTAGGGATGAACTACCTTGAAAAGGTAAAAGAGTTGTCTTTTACACCAACTGAAACAGAACCAGTAAGTTTTTTGAAACCAGATTCCAGTCTCATTGGCCCGATGGAAACGATACGATTACCTGCTTACTCTCATACAGTGACGGCAGAAGGGGAGCTGGGGATTATTATTGGCAAGATGTGTCGGAATATAGAGCAAGACGAGGTGCCGGGAGTAGTCGCAGGATTCACGGCAACTTTAGATATGACAGCAAAAGATCTTCATACACGTAATCCTCGCTTTTTACAAATCTCAAAAATATTTGATACCTTTTTTAGCTTCGGTCCACAACTTATTACTAAAGATGAAGTTACTAATTTAGATGATATAACCGTTCAAACGGTTTTAAATGGAGAGATAGCTCACTCGAACGAGGTCATAAATATGCTGTTTAGTCCCTGGTCTATCGTCTCGTTTTTTTCGAAAATAGTCACTTTAACTCCAGGAGATATTATCATGACGGGGACTCCTGGCTCTGTTGTTTTGAAAGAAAATAATATTGTTGAATGCCGAATAGACGGGTTTGCGCCGTTGCAAAATCCTGTTGAAGCGGAAGAGACAACAAATATTTATTAGTATTCAAGCAATTATTGAATTTATATGGAGGGGTTTTCTGATGTATCGATCTTTACATTCTTCCTATCGACCTACCACTATGGCACCGAATGGCATGATTACCACTCCTCACTATTTAGCCTCACAAGCAGGTATGAAAGTGCTGCAGGAGGGAGGAAACGCTATAGAAGCCGCCATTGCAGCTGCGTCCACCATTGGAGTTGTGTATCCGCATATGAACGGCATAGGTGGTGATAATTTTTGGTTAATATACAATTCCCACAATAAGGAACTGAAAGCGTTAAATAGCAGTGGTCGTTCGGGTGAACTTGCAACGATTGATTTTTACAAGAAGCAAGGATTAAAAAAAATTCCACCCAGGGGGGCTCTAGCTGCCAATACAATACCGGGTGCTATTGCAGGCTGGGAAAAGGCTTTTCGATATTCCGTCGAAAATATGAGGGGATGTTTTCGATGGAAAGAGTTGCTCCAATCTGCTATTAGCTATGCTAAAGACGGGTATCCGGTTACCCCTAGTCAGGAATATTGGACCCGCGTAAATCTTGATGAAACCGACAATCAGTTAAGGCATTTGCAGAAATACTCTGAATTTAAAAAGATATTTACAAAATCAAGTGGTCTTTCCTATTGCGCAGGAGATGTAATGAAGCAACCAGATTTAGCAATCACATTAGAGGGAATAGCTGAAGAAGGTAGCGAATTGTTTTATAAGGGGATGTTGGCCAAGAATATCACGAAAGACCTTAACGCTAATGGGGGAATATTAACTGCTGATGACTTTGCTTCTCATCATTCCGATTGGGTTGATCCTATTTCGGTAGATTATCGCGGACACACTGTGTATAATCTGCCACCTAATACACAAGGTTTTGCTTCGTTGTCCATATTAAATATATTAAATGATTTTGATGTACCATCTTTGACAGAGGGTTCATCCGATTATTATCACTTGCTAATTGAAGCTACTAAACTAGCTTTTGAGGATCGTGACCACTATCTAACAGATCCTGACTTCTCCTATATCCCGCTAGAGGAGCTTCTTTCCTCGAAAAGAGGAGAAGAACTGGCTCGTAAAATTACATTTAATAAAAGCAGCAAATTAGAGAAGAAGTTGGATCCAAAGGGGGATACAGTTTGGCTTGGTGTGGTTGACCGCTACGGAAATTCTGTGTCACTTATACAAAGCATTTACCATGAGTACGGTTCTGGTTTTATCCCTAAGAATACAGGTATTGTCCTACAAAATCGAGGAAGCTTCTTTTCTCTAACTGAGAATGATGTCAATTGCCTTCAACCAAAAAAGCGAACCTATCATACTCTCAATCCTGCGATGCTGTTTAAAGGAGGGGATCCATACTTGGTGTATGGGACGATGGGAGGAGAAGGACAACCGCAAACGCAGGCTGCATTAGTCACAAGGATACTTGATTATCACTATCCCGTCCAAGTTGCCATTGAAGCTCCAAGATGGTTATACGGTCGTACATGGGGAGCTGAATCCAACAGCGTAAAAGTAGAAGGAAGAATTTCTAGTGTTATCCGTAGAGAGCTAAAAGAGAAAGGGCATGAGATTGAGTGTGTATCAGAGTTTAGTGATATTATGGGTCATGCAGGTGCGATATTAATCAATCCGGATAGCAAGATAAAATATGGTGGTGCGGATCCGCGTGGAGATGGTGCGGCACTTGGTTACTAGCGCACGTATTTGCGGCCTGACTACAGAAAGTGGGTGTTCTTTTAGATGAGACTACAATGGGATATTTTTGTCGCATTTTTTAGGTCCGGAATGTTAGGGTTTGGTGGTGGTCCCTCTACGATTCCTCTTGTACATAAAGAGGTGGTAGGGACATTTAAATGGATGAATGATCAGGAGTTTAGTGATGTATTGGCGTTGGGAAATACTCTCCCGGGACCGATAGCGACGAAGATGGCTGGATATATTGGTTACCGAGTGGGAGGTATCAGGGGTATGCTCAATGCTGTACTTGCCACTGTCCTACCAACCATTCTTTTAATGTTACTTTTATTAACTTCATTTAATAAAGTTAAGGATCATCCTAGGGTTGAAGGAATGACTAATGGAGTTGTCCCAATTGTTGGAGTCATGATGGCCACGCTAACTTGGGATTTTATCAAAAAAACAAAACAAGGCTTTGGTTGGAAAAAGGGAGTCTTTCTTCTATTAGGTAGCTTTATCGTGATGGAAATTCTAGATGTGCATCCAGGAATTGTTATTGGAGGGTTATTAGTTATAGCAGTTACCATGTCTGATAAGAAGGACAGAATAGATATACAAGTAAAAGGAAATAGTGAGAGCTTATGATCTATATACAAATTTTTATTGCATTTTTCATTCCTGGCATTATTGGATATGGAGGAGGACCGGCATCCATACCCTTAATTGAACATGAAGTGGTTAGTCGTTATGGTTGGATGACGACAAGTGAATTTAGTGAAGTATTAGCGTTGGGAAATGCGTTACCGGGACCGATAGCTACCAAAATGGCTGGTTATATTGGCTATGAGGTAGGGGGAGCGCTTGGTGCGGTCACTGGTGTGCTTGCTACGATTACCCCTTCATTATTTATCATGATTGTCCTACTAAGGTTACTATTCAAGTACAAAGATTCGCCGAAAGTGAAAAGATTATCAATGATTGTCCTGCCAGCAGTAGCAGTTTTGATGGCCAGCCTTACTTTTGATTTTTTCCAAACCTCCTATTTTTCAAATGGTTTATGGTCAACTTTTGTAATCGCTATTGTGAGTCTTTTGCTCATCGAAAGGTGGAAGGTGCACCCTGCATTTGTGATAGTTGGAGGGTTAGCGGTCGGCGCGATTTTCCTAAGTTAATAGAGAGAAACAAGGTATGCTAGGCCCAGTGTGTATTCACTGGGTTTTATTATTGTCATTTAATCTCCCAAGCATTTTACCTATGATTTAAAGCTTTGGTTAAAGTAACTAAAAAGAAATGATAAGTTTGTAAATGTTAGCTAATGTCAAACTAATCTGAAAATTATATAATGAGTTTATGTTACATCGCGTGGTATGTTTTATAACATAGTGGACTTTGAAAGGAATGCAGATGAGTGACTTATCAAAAAATGTTAAATATTGTTACATATTCAAATAAGTTGCAGTTTTAGAAAGTAGAAGGAGGAGTAGTAATGGGGGCCATGCAAAAAGAGGTAGTATCTTTTCGAGGTGTGGATAAAATCTACAACACGGGTACGGTTGCGTTAAGTCAATTGGACTTGTCTATTCATGAGGGAGAGTTTATTAGTTTCCTAGGTCCTTCAGGCTGTGGGAAGTCGACCGCTTTGAGAATGGTTGCGGGTTTAGGTGAAGTGACAAAAGGTAAGGTGGAGGTGTTCGGTCAAAACCCGAAGGATCTTATTCGTAATTCAAATGATATTGCTTACGTATTTCAGGATTCGAATTTATTACCTTGGAGAACAGTCCTTGATAATGTGGTGCTCCCTCTAGAATTGAGAGGATCTAATAAAAATACAAGAAAAGAAATAGCTATGAGAGTTCTTGAAATGGTTGGTTTGAAAGACTATTTAAAGTCCTATCCAAGACAGCTTTCAGGTGGGATGAAAATGAGAGTTTCAATCGCTCGTGCTCTAGCTGCTAAACCGAAGTTGCTTTTAATGGATGAGCCGTTTGCTGCATTGGATGAAATGACAAGGCAATCTCTGCAAATGGATTTATTAGACATATGGAAAAAAGAACATACGACTATTTTATTTGTTACTCATAATGTATACGAAGCGGTATATCTATCCTCTAAAATCGCAGTTATGTCAGCGCGTCCTGGAAGATTGTCTTCCCTAATTGATGTAGATCTGCCTTATCCAAGAGACAGGGTAAATAGTGCATTTACAGAGTATGTGGATTTAGCTTCTCAAAGTCTTGAGCATAGCTTGAATCGAAAGGAGTTGGTCTAGGAATGACCAGTCAAACAGCAACAACGAATCGTAGTAAATTGGTAGTTGAATCAAGTATAACAGATGAAAAGAAGACTCGGGGGAAGGTCAAGGGAACGATAATTGGACCAATCATTGCTTTGGTAATCTTTCTTTCTTTGTGGCAGTCAATCCCAATCATCTTTGAAATTAAACCATTTATTCTTCCGAAACCGACAGATGTTTTACAAGCAGCGATTGATGACTGGTATCTTCTCTGGCCAGCTATTCAGATTACAGTTACAGAATCGATCATTGGGTTTATCATTAGTGCAATCGTAGGAATTGGGATCTCGATTTTGTTAGCGAGTTCTAGAATATTAGAGGTAAGTCTTTATCCTTATGCGGTTATCTTGCAGACGATTCCGGTTGTGGCGATTGCTCCGATTATTGTTATTTGGTTTGGATCTGGATTTAACTCGATCGTGATTATTTCGTTTTTAATTGGATTTTTCCCGGTTGTATCGAACACGTTGATGGGTTTGAATTCAGTTGATAAAAATATGGGTGATTTATTTACACTATATAATGCTTCAAAATGGCAAACGATGTGGAAACTTCGGATTCCAGCGGCTATGCCGTATATGATGTCTGGATTAAAAATTTCGTGTACGTTGGCGATTGTTGGTGCGATAACAGGGGAGTTTATCGCTGGAATTGGTGGAGGTAGAGGGGGGTTAGGGTATGCTATCACTGTAGCTGCTGTGCAATTAAAAACACCTTATTTATTTGCATGTGCCATTGCTGGCGCGATATTTGGAATTGGTTTTTACCTTCTAGTAAGCTCGGTTTCGAGGTTCATGCTTAAATCGTGGCACGAGTCAGCGATGAAGGTTGAAAAATAAAGAAAAAGAGAAAAGGGGAGAGAGCGAATGGAAGTGTTAATGAGAGCGAAGTATCTTTTAGTGGGGATGGTCATGTTGTTAGTATTAGCTGCTTGTGGTAACACGGAGTCAAGTAGCTCTAAAAGTGAGGGAAGTGGGGCCGATGAAGAGGAATTGAAGGATGTTAAGTTGGTGCTCAACTGGTTTGCAAAAGCTCAGCACGGTGGAGTGTACGCAGCTCGTGAGAATGGCTTGTTTGAAGAGAATGGACTAAATGTGACCATCGAGCCGGGAGGACCTCAGGTTTCTTCTATTAATATGGTCGCTTCAGGAAAAGCTGAATTTGGTTTAGCTCATGCAGATCAAATAGTAAATGCAAGAAATGAGGGAATTGAACTGGTTGCTGTAGCAGCTTCCATGCAAGGTAGCCCGCAAGCATTTATGTTTCATAAAGGAAAGGGAATTGAAGATTTTGATGAATTAAATGGAAGAAAGGTATTTGTACAGCCTGGGATTGTTTACTGGGAGTATTTAAAGACGCAATACGACTTGAGTAATGTGGAAGAATTAGCGCATACAGGTCAACATGGTAATTTTATAGCTGACGAGAATTCTGTAACCCAAGCATTTGTGACGTCTGAACCATATTTTATGAAATTAGATGGTGTAGAAGTAGATACGAAGCTAATTTCTGATGCTGGTTATGACCCTTACAATATTGTGTTATATGTAACAAAGGATTATTTAGAGGAAAATAAAGAAACGGTAAAAGCATTTACTACTGCGTTTGTGGAGGGTTGGAATCTTTACAAAGATTCATATGAGGAGATTAACAAAGTCATTCAGGAAGATAATCCAGATATTGAGTTGGAATCATTGGAGTTTGAAGCAGAGGCACAAGCTGAGTTTGTTTATGGCGGGGATGCGGCAGAACATGGAGTAGGTTATATGACAGAAGAGCGTTGGGCAATTTTGATTGAACAATTAAATAAATTAAAAATATTAGAAGAACCATTTGATGCAAAGGAAATTTTTACAACTGAGTTTTTGACTGAGTAAAAAAAGGGGAGAGGGTATGTGTGACGCTTATTGTAGAAGGTAGATTACAAGATAAAGTGTTGGAAAATGAATGGCACCCGGTCTATATTTCTAGCGATTTAACCGATAAACCAGTTGGTGTCATTGTAATGGGAGAAAGAGTATCAATCTATCGGTCTAAAAAAGGTGTACACGCCTTTAGGGATCTGTGTATTCATAGAGGGGCGATGCTTTCTGAGGGGTATGTTGTCGATGATTGCCTTGTTTGCCCTTATCACGGTTGGAAATATGATGACGCAGGAAAATGCGTGAGTATTCCTGCACAAGGTAAGGATATGAAGATACCGGAAAGAGCAAAAGCCGAAGTGTATCATTGTCAAGAGAAATATGGGGTTATCTGGGTTTGTTTAGGTGAACCTTCAAAGGAATTACCATACTTAGAAGAATTTGAAGACCCTTCACGTAAGCCGCTAGTTTGTGGTCCTTATGATGTAAAGGCAGCAGGAACGCGTGTGGTTGAAAACTTTACTGATTTTGCTCATTTGATGTATGTTCATGGTGGTTTATTGGGGCATCCTGATTATGCGGAGCTTCCTGATTTTACGATCACAAAAGAAAAAGATCGAATTTTCACCTCTGAAGTACCTATATTTCAGCCGGTGGCGCATTCTGGATCTGAGGCTCGAGAAGGAACAACTTACGTGTATGTAAAAGAAGTGTTTCGACCAATGTCTGCTCGGTTATCCAAACGAGATGCTGACACGGGACAAACTCTTTGGATTTTGCTTACGGTACTACCGTTAAGTGAAAAAGAATGCAAGGTATATATGGTGGTATCCAGAAACTACGGTTATGAAGTGTCAGATGAAGACTTTATTAAATTCCAGGACACTGTATTTCAACAAGATGCTTGGATCATCGAAACACAAAAACCAGAATTACTGCCGTTAGATCTGCAAGCTGAACTGAACCACAAAGTTGACATCCTATCCGTAGCCTACCGGAGATGGTTGAAGGAGTTGGGTGTTACAATAGGTACGGTATAAAGTAAATAGAAATACAAGTCCCTGAGTAGTGAACCTGCTCGGGGATATTTATTTGGAAAGGAAATAAGAAAACCACCTAATAAATAGTAGGTGGTAGTGGTATTTAACTTCCTTTATAAACTTGGTAACCCCATGGGGAGACTAGTAGTGGAACATGATAATGTACTGTTGTGTCTACGATATTAAAGCGAACAGGTATCATATCTAAGAATGGTGGATCAGATAAATCGATGTTCTTGCTGCGAAAATAACTACCAATGTGAAAAACTAACTCATAACAACCGGTTTTTAATTCTTTTTCAGATACGAAGGGGGAATCGAGTCTCCCGTCATCATTTGTTACAGTAGTTTTTAGAGGGGTCCATTCTGTTGAGTTTTCTTCTTGAAAATACAGTTCAATGGTTACGTTACTGGCTGGTTGGCCGTGAGTTAAATCTAAAATATGTGTAGTTAGACCTGTCATTGTTTCTCCTTTTCTGTTTCGGTGTGTTTTGTTGTTGCCGCTAATTCTCTTTCTTTGTCCCATTCTCCAGTAAATTCTACTTCTTTATAGCTAAAGAAATTTGTAAGTATTTCTTCCTGATTGTCTAAAAAAAGTTGGTCGGCTACAGCTGAAACGAGTTTGGGGATCCCGAATTTCATTCCAGAAAGTGCGGAGGCGGAAATTCCGCAACTAATTAATGCAGAATAATTAAAAGCAAATATTCCATGTAATAATTTTTTTCCAATTTCATCACGGCTTAAGAATGCGAAACCAGGACTTAAATAAGGGTGTGCGTCGAGTATCGGGTTTGCTTCCTCCTCTGTAGGTTGATAGTGATCTTCCCATCTGGCAATATGCTTTTCAACAAGTTTTAATTCTGGACGAAAAGCTGGATCGGTTAGTAATCCAGTGCTGATAATTAAAAAATCAAAATGGAATGTTCCTTTTGGTGTTGTGATTTTCGCTCCGTCGTTGCTTGGCTCGACATGAAGCCAAGGAGAACCAAGGTGGAGATTAAAGCCAGGCCAGGATGATGCGCGAGCAAACGTATCGTTCGTCGGTGGTTGGTTGTGTTTAAAAAAGTGGGAAATGATTTTATATTTATTTGAGTCTGTTAAAGAGTGGAAGCGTTCAATCATACCTGATGTTTCCATTTGCCGAATGGGGTTAATTCTTGGAAGTTCCTTTCTCCGAACGAATACATGTGCTTCAGCTACACCTTCTGTAAGGGCAAAATTAGCATTATCAAATGCTGAGGCACCGCCACCTAAAATGGCAATTTTCTTCCCTTTTAAACCTTCAAAATCGATTTGTTCTGATGTGTGCGCGTAAAGATGCTTAGGTAAATTTTCAGAAATCATAGGTGGGATATGCCATTCGCCACCGCCTTGTATCCCTGTGGCGAGTATGACTTTTTGAGTTAATATTTTATTCGTTGATGCACCTTTTCCTTCGATGTGAAGCTGGTGTATTCCTTCTTGTGAAGGTTCGATTAAGGTAAGTTTGACTTCGTTAATGACAGGGAGTTGAAGTACTTGGCGGTACCATCGTAAATACTTCATCCAATCTCCTCTAGGGATTTTATCAATATTGTCCCAGCATTTTGGTCCGAATTGTGCTTCCGACCAAGAGCGAAATGTGAGGGAGGGGATACCTAGGTCGACAGAGGTTAATTGCTTAGGTGTTCTTAATGTTACCATACGAGCGTACGTTTCCCATGGGCCTTCGAAGCCTTCGGAATTTTCGTCTAAAACAAGAATATTAGATATCCGTTCTTTTAATAATGCAAAGGCGGTCCCTAAACCGCTTTGGCCACCACCCACAATGACGACATCGTAAACGTGTCCATCGGGATGAGTGAGAGGGCGGACCCAGTTAGTGCCACCGAAATTAAGATAAGAGAGATCTTTTTTTACCTGAAGATTTAAAGCTTCTAAACTCATAAAATATCATCCTTTCATTTAATAATCTCTTCTAAGCGAAGAAGGGCAATTTTGTATATTTCAGTCAAAGCTGTTTCAAACTCAATCTCTTTACTAGAAGAAATTCGTGTTTGCATCGCTTCGTATATTTCATGCTTGTTCTTTCCGCGAACGGCTAAAATAAATGGAAAGCCAAACTTCTCCATATACTCTTGATTGGTTTTAATGAATTGCTCGTACTCATCGTTGGTGAGATTTTGTAACCCAGCACCTTTTTGTTCTTCGATGGAATGATTTGTCATTGCAATCCGTTCCCCTAAATTAGGATGGGCTTT
Organism: Robertmurraya mesotrionivorans; assembly: GCF_050971805.1. NCBI lineage: Bacteria > Bacillati > Bacillota > Bacilli > Caryophanales > Bacillaceae > Robertmurraya > Robertmurraya mesotrionivorans. Next base: position 728,876 of record NZ_JBPCCH010000001.1, read on the forward strand.
GATTAGTGTTAATTGCTGCTCTGTGGAAGCTTGTTTGACTACCTCCACCATACTTTGATGTAAATGATGTAAGGAAGAAAAAGGTTTTCCGCTGAAAGTTATTTGAGCGATCCATGGGGAATGTTCGAAAATTCCATTGGTTATGTTCATAAATTCCTCAAGATTTGTATCGTTTATTTGGCTAATAGTGTGCATAAGGTACTCTTCCTTTCTATTTTGTGTAATATAATATAACATTATATGTTACGAATAGTTACATCATAATCAATATTTTGCTAACTGTCATTGTTTAAAATAACTAAAGATTCAGTTATACTCTATTCATTTTATATAAAGATAAAAAACTCAAGCTTATGCTTGAGTTTTTTTGTAGGATTTTTAGTTTTGTAACAAGGCTCTAATCCGTAAAGCTAGCCTTATTTGTAAGGTTGTTTCCGAATCCTTTAAGCTTTTTCCTAGAATTTCTTCGCATTTTTCAATGCGGTAAACAACCGTATTTCTATGGATAAATAATCTTTTCGCGGTTTCAGAAATTTGGCAGTGTGTCTCTAAATATACAGACAATGTATCTAGTAAAGTTTGTTCTTCTTCTATTTTAATATCTGTAAATCTACTCAAAGCGAAAGAATAAAAGTTTTTTAAATCTTCTTGTGGAACCATGCGTAACAATTCAGTGATGTCTTTTGCTTGAAACGTTTGAATATAACCAACTTGTTTTGAAAACTTTCCTTGTGATAGGGCATCTAGAGCATCTTTGTAGGCATTTTTGACATCCATAAATATGTGGCACAAATTGCTGATTCCGAATGATATGGTGTTTTCATAGTATTTGAAAACTCTTTCCTGAAGTTGAACCAAAATAGACTCGCAGTACATACCAGGGTGTAACATGTCTTCTTCCGATTCAAATAGGAGAATGCAAGACTCGCCTTTTGTGAAAAAATGGATTTTAGGGTTCGTAGAAGAGACTTCGCCTTCTATAAAATCGTATATCACGTCTGCCTTTTCGTGACGCTCGGCATAAGACGGCTGAAATTTATCTCCGTCGATTTTACCCACTACACAAATGTACTTTTGATTATTTTTTAATGAGAATTCAGCTGCTCGTCCAATGATTTCTTCTTGAGATGAAAAAGTACCGTCGATAAAGTGAAGGAAAAAATCGTTACGGATGCTTCGATCTTGTTGTCTGAGGGCACTTTCTTTCATAAGAGAAAATGAAATCACATTTGTTGCTTGTTCGATTGTTAATGAAGTTAACTGATCTGTTTTTTTAACCTTTCCGTTAATCATCAGAAACCCTTTTTTTCTTTCGCTAATGTGTATGGGGAATAAAGTATACGTCTCTCTTGTGTCAGAAACTGAAAAAGAAATCGGTGATGTTGGTGGCTTGGGGAACGTTATCTCATCTGAAAATATAGGGAATGTTCCTTCTGTTGCTTGTTGGAAAATAGGCTTAAAATGCTGATCGATTAATCGGACAGGTCGCTGGATCATCTGTGATAAATCTTGAAGTAAAAGACCAATTCCTTTGCCTTCCATAATTATTTTTGTGAACTGCTTATGTGTTTCGAGCGCAAATGTTAATTCTGATGCGCGTTGATCGAGAATGGCCCGTAAAGAATGGTTCACGATTTCGCCTAAAGATAAATGTAAAGGAAGTTCAATCACAGGTAATGAAAGTTCGTTTGCTAGTTCAATTACTTCATCTGGAATTTTATCTAAAAATCGTTTGGTTTTTATTCCTAGCCCGGCGCAGCCTTGTGTAGCCATGGCTTTGACTAATTTATTAAGCATCTGAGGGTGATCCTTAAAATGGTAGGCGGTCGTCACAAGGAATTCATTTTTGTTTAAGTAGTGGATGATATCGGGAGCATCCATCATATTAACAGACTTTACTTCACGTTCAATTCCTGATTGTCCGGCAATCATATTCATTCCTTTTAAATCCGGCACAGTTAAGAGTTGATTTACTTTCAATAGGAACATTCCTTCCGTTTAGTATGCAGAAAATTAAGTATTTTTGTTTAATTTTATCATGATTTAGTCATTTTGCATAAAAAACTATCGGATATTTTACATATACGCTAATGAAGTTCGCTGGGAAAATAGGTAAACTAATAATATAACGTGATGATGTTAAGAAAAATAACATGGTTTTAATTATAGGGAGTGAAGGGGATGGCCATTCAAGTTAATAAACAATTAATCGAAGAGGGACAAGTGGGAGCAGTGATTGAATGGCTTGCTTCTATTGGAGAAACAGAAAGTGGGGGTGTAACAAGACTTCTGTATTCACCAGCCTGGCTAGAGGCACAGGTAGCATTAAAAAATATGATGGATCAAACGAAGTTATATACGTATTTTGATAGTGTGGGAAATTTATTTGGTAGATTACCAGGTATAGGTGGAAATGAAAAAACGATTCTGACAGGCTCTCATATTGATACAGTAGTGGACGGTGGAAAGTACGATGGTGCATACGGTATTATTGCAAGCTTATTAGCTACGGTAAGGCTGTTTCACAGATATGGATACCCGAAAAAAACAATAGAAGTGGTTTCTTTATGTGAAGAAGAGGGAAGTCGCTTTCCATTAACCTTTTGGGGGTCAAGGAATATTAGTGGTGCTTATAACCTTACTAGAGTGGAGAATGTCATGGATGGTGAGGGTATTTCGTTTTTAGAAGCAATGAAGCAAGCGGGCTTTGATCCAAAGTCATACGCATCACCGGTTCGTACAGATATAGAGAGATTTGTTGAAATTCATATAGAGCAAGGAATGATTCTTGAACGAAATCAAAACCAAATCGGTATTGTTACTCATATAGTTGGTCAGCGCCGTTACACCATTCGTATTAAGGGTGAAAGTAATCATGCCGGAACAACCCCTATGCAGTTTCGAAAAGATGCAGTAAGCGCTGCTTCACATCTAATTTCTTTTTTAACAGAAAAGGCAAAGCTTACAGATCCTATGTTAGTTGCTACGGTTGGAAGATTAAACGTAAAGCCGAATGTACCCAATGTTGTAGCTGGCGAGGTAGAATTTAGTTTAGATATTCGGCATCATCAGGAAGAAATTATTGAGCAATATTGTCAAAATATTTTTACAGAATTTAAGCGTATCTCTGATGTTTTAAATGTAGAAGTTGACATCGGGCAATGGATGGACGTGAAGCCTGTGAAGATGGATGAAGAAATGTGCGAGTGGGCAAGTGAGATTGCAGAAAGAAGACGATTCCGCTATCAAAAAATGATCAGCGGGGCTGGGCATGACGCTCAAGTTTTTGGTGGAACTTGCCCGACTTCCTTATTGTTTGTACCTAGCCGTGCTGGAATTAGTCATTCACCACAGGAATTTACGAATTTGGAAGATTTGGAGACAGGTATTGAATTATTAACAGATGTTTTATATAAATTAGCTTATTAAAGGAGTGAAACATGGTGGCTTTTTCAGAGTTGCATACACCAATGCGTACAATTATGACGCCAGGACCGGTTGAAGTCGATCCTCGTGTCTTACGTGCGATGAGTACACCTATTTTAGGACAGTTTGATCCCGCTTTTACAGCTATTATGAATGAAGTCATGGAAATGCTTCGTCAAGTTTTTCAAACAAAGAACACATGGGCTTTTCCAATTGATGGTACCTCAAGATCGGGAAATGAGGCCATTCTTTGTAGCATCATCGAACCTGGAGATCGGGTCTTAGTTCCGATATATGGGAGGTTCGGACATTTGTTAGTAGAAATTTGTGAACGGTACGGAGCAGATGTGTACTCAATAGAGTGTCCATGGGGTGAAGTATTTGATTCTAAAGTGGTCATTGAAGAGATTGAAAAGGTGTCACCTAAAATTGTAGCTATTGTTCATGGGGAAACATCAACCGGTAGACTGCAACCTCTTGAAGAGATTGGAAGGGCATGTCGAGAAAGAGATGTGCTGCTCGTGGTGGATGCTGTTGCATCTATCGGAGGGGTTGAGGTAAAAACCGATGAATGGTGCATAGATGGAATTATTGGTGGTACTCAAAAATGCTTATCTGTTCCGTCTGGTATGGCTCCTATTACGTATAACGAACGGATTGAAAACATATTATACGCTCGGAAAAAGGTGGAGCGAGGAATTGCTACTGAGCAGGATTTGAATTATAAGAGAAGTATGCATTCCATTGCAAGTAATTATTTTGATTTAAGTATGCTCCAGGATTATTGGGGTCCACGAAGACTCAATCATCATACGGAGGCAACCTCAATGATCTATGCTTTGCATGAAGGTTTAAGGCTTGTTTTATTAGAAGGTCTAGAGGAACGCTTTACTCGGCATCAGTACCATGAAAAGGCGTTAATGGCGGGGATAGAAGCGATGGGATTAAAGCTTTTCGGTGATTCAGGGAATAAGCTGCCTTGTGTTACTTGTATAGAGATTCCAAATGGGATAGACGGGGAATCGGTTAGGAAAATGTTACTTGAAGCATTTAGTATTGAAATTGCTTCCTCTTTTGGTCCTCTGCATGGGAAAATTTGGAGGGTTGGTACGATGGGATACAGCTGTCGGAAAGAAAATGTTCTAGCTTTACTTGGCGCATTAGAAGCCGTTTTAATTCGACATGGAGTGAATGTTCATAGGGGAGATGCGCTGCAGGCGAGCTTAGATGTTTATATGAGTGAGAACAAAGTTTGCTAAAGTTATAGTAGAGGTGAGGATGGTATGGCTGAATATGATCTTTTAATTCGAAATGGTTTGGTCGTATTTTCAAATGAAGTGACTCAAACAGATATAGCTGTAAAAGATGGTGTCATTGTAAAACTGGAGACCGGAATGGACGCAACTGCACTAGAGGAGCGGGATGCAAGCGGTATGTATATTTTTCCTGGTGTGATTGATGTGCATGTTCATTTTAGTGAACCTGGAAGGGAACAGTGGGAAGGGTTTGAGGCAGGCTCGAAAATGATGGCTGCCGGAGGATGTACCACCTTTTTTGACATGCCTTTAAATGGAATACCGTCAACTATTAATGACAGAGCGTTACTTGAAAAGGCGGAAATTGGACAAAAGAAGTCTGTTGTTGATTTTGCCTTATGGGGCGGGCTGGTCCCTAATCATGAAAAAGATATAAAAGGACTAGCGGAAAATGGAGCTATAGGCTTTAAAGCCTTTCTATCAGAAACGGGCAATGATGAATTTGAGAGGGCAGATGATTATACATTATTAAATGGGATGAAGGAAATTTCTTCACTAGGTAAGATTTTGGCTTTACATGCTGAAAGTGCTCCGATTACCAACTGGCTGCAGAAGGAAAAACAGCAAAAAGGGTTAGTAAGTCCAGATGATTACTTGGAATCCCGCCCAACCATCGCAGAAGCAGAGGCAGTTGAAAGGGCAATAGCTTATGCAAAGCTGACTAGATGCGCCTTGCATTTTGTTCATATTAGTTGTGAAGCTGCGATTGTAAAGATTGAAGCAGCTAAGCTAGATGGGATGGATGTAACGGTTGAAACCTGTCCCCATTATTTATTATTTTCTCATCAGGATCTTGTGGAGAAGGGACCCATTGCTAAGTGTGCTCCACCATTAAGGGAGAAAAAAGAACAAGAAAGACTTATTCGATTATTAATAGATGGAAAGTTTGATATGATATCTTCTGACCATTCTCCTTGTCCTTTTTCAATGAAAGACCCCTCTGTTTATAATTTGTTTGAAGCATGGGGAGGTATTAGCGGTGGGCAATTTACGTTATTATCGATGATTGAGTTAGCAGTCAACCATAATATTTCTTTTACAAGAGTGGCAGAATGGACATCAGAAGCACCTGCCAAACGATTTCACCTTCATTCAAAAGGAAGTATCCAAGTAGGAATGGATGCGGACTTTGCGATAGTATCAATGAAAAATCTTAGAGTAACAGAGGATAATTTCTTCGCCAAGCATAAACAAAGTCTGTACTTAGGTCATACCTTTCCATGTCAAGTAACAGCAACGTACAATAGAGGGAAGTTAATTTTTCATAATGGGGATTTTATTGAGTCTGGCAGCTTCGGAAAGTGGCTGCATGAAAGTGATATTGGTTAGTAAAATTATTTTACAAAAAAGCAAAGGAGAAGATCCTTTGCTTTTTTTGTTCAATAAATCTTAAACCTTACCATCTAAAATTGTGGTAAAATAGTATACTGTTCTAGTTCTAGAAAAGTGAAATCACATATGTATTAGGTTGATTTCTTCTTAATAAAGTAGGTGAAATAGTGAGTAGAGTGATTATCGCTGAAAAGCCATCTGTTGCTAAAAATATTGCAGATGCATTAAAAATTAAAGGCAGACAAGATGGATATTACGAAGGTAATGGATATATTATTACATGGGCGTTTGGACACCTTTTACAGCTTTACGATGCAAAAGATTATGATGAGAAAATGGCTAGATGGAATATGGAAAACTTCCCTTTTATTCCTCCTAACTTTCGGTACAAAGTAAAAAGTGACCCAAGGAATAAAGAGAAAGAAGATTTGGGTGCAAGAAAGCAACTAAAGATTATCTACAATTTAATCAAACGAAATGATGTGGAAATGGTCATATCTGCTTGCGACTATGACCGAGAAGGTCAAATTATCGGGGATACGATTATTTATAACCTAAAAACACAAAAGCAAGTGTACAGATTGTTACTTAATGAATGGACACCGGATGAGGTGTTAAAAGGGCTTCAACAAATGAAGCCTAATGTAGAGATGAGGCCTCTTCAAGATGCTGGGATCGGTCGTCAATGGGCTGATTGGGTGATCGGGATTAATTTGACTTCCGTTGCGACATTAAAGTACCAAAAGGGGAAGGGAAAGGCACTTAATATAGGTAGAGTTCTTTTGCCAACCTTAAAAATTATTTATGATCGTGATCGAGCAATAGAAAATTTTAAACCGGAAGAATACTTCAAATTGGCTGCTACCTTCAAAACCCAAGATGGTGAAGAGTATGAAGGTACTTATGTTGAAAACGAAGAAGATAAGTTTTCTAATAAAGAGGACCTAGATAAAATTCAGCAAGCTTTGAAGGATCAATCAGCAACGATTGCAGATAAACAAGTGGAACGGAAGAGAGAGTATCCTCCCTATTTATTCAATCTGTCTAATTTACAGGGTCACATTACTAGTAAATTTAAAGGCTGGACATCAGATAAGGTCTTAAAAGTAGCCCAATCCTTGTATGAGAAGAAGTATATTACGTACCCTAGAACTGCTAGTGTCGTGTTAGAGGAAAGTCTTGTTGGAAAAACAGCAAAGGTTTTAGAAAATATAACTAAAGGGCTTCCTTATGAGAATGAAGTTAAGTTCTCGAAGCTAAAGAGAGTGTTCGATAATTCAAAGGTTGAAAGCCATAGCGCGATCATTCCAACCTATTTACTACCTAAATCTCTAACAAAAGATGAAGAAATTGTGTACCAGACAATAAAAAACCGTCTAATTATGCAATTTATGCCGGTTGCTGAACATGAAGAAACCAAAATCATGACTAAAATGAATACCCATGACATCAAAGGTGTATTTGTATCAAAAGGACGGGTACAGCTTGTTGAAGGGTGGAGAAAGGTGGAAAAAATTGAATCGAAAGATAATATTTTGCCACTTGTAACAGTTAATGATCTGGTAGAGATGGTTGATCACAAGCTTACTTCACATGCTACAAAACCACCAAAGCACCATACGGAAAAGACGCTGCTTAAAGTAATGGAGACTTGTGGAAAAGGACAAGGCGATGAAGAAAGTGAAGAAATGATGGCTGCTATCTTAAGTGGTTATAGCATTGGTACTCCAGCTACAAGGGCAGAAACTATTAAGAAACTAAAGGATATCGGATACATTGAGACTCAAAATAAGAGCTTGATTTGTTCCGAACTTGGTAAAAATTTGGTTGAGACTTTTCCTGTGAAAGAATTGTTTGACTTAGAATTTACGGGCCGTCTAGAAAAAACATTATCAGATATAGAAAAACAAAAGTTTACGAAAGAAAACTTCTTAAATTTAATATTTGAGTTTACAACAAGTGCTGTTAACACCATTAAAAATGAAAAAGATATTATTATTAATGAAGTGACTTATGAAAAGAAATCAATTGACGCATTAGGGAAATGCCCCGCCTGTAAACAAGGAAGTATTATTGAGGGGCAAAAAGGTTTTGGCTGTAACAACTGGAAAAATGGCTGTAAATTTGTTATTTGGAAAAATGATAAATTTTTGGCTGCCTTAAAGAAAAAACCGTCAAAAACCATGGTGAAAATGCTCTTGAAGAATGGGACAGCCACCGTAAAAGGTCTAACGAGTAAAAAAGGAAATAAATTTGATGCAAATCTACGTTATGAAAAAAATCCTGACAATGAGTACTATAGCTGGAAGATGGAATTTTTGAAGTGAGAGTGGTTAATTAGAAGGGAATTCCCTTGTCTCCATTTTTTAACTATAGTAAACTTTTAATATTGATGATGCACGCGGGAGGGTCAATGGATGCCAACACCGAGTATGGAAGATTATATTGAACAGATATACAATTTAATTGAAGAAAAAGGCTATGCACGAGTTTCGGACATTGCGGAAGGTTTATCTGTTCATCCCTCTTCAGTTACGAAAATGGTTCAAAAGCTAGATCGAGATGAGTACTTAGTGTACGAAAAATATAGAGGGCTTGTACTAACTCCAAAGGGTAAAAAAATTGGTAAAAGGCTCGTTTTCCGTCATGAGCTACTGGAACAGCTTCTTCGAACAATTGGTGTAAAAGAAGAAAATATTTATGATGACGTGGAAGGAATTGAGCATCACTTAAGCTGGGATGCGATAGATAGGATAGGTGACCTCGTCCAATTTTTTGAAGAGGACGAAAGTCGAATGGAAGCGTTAAGAGAAATTCAAAAGAAAAATGAAGAAGAAAACTAAGAAGGAGAGTGCAAAGGCACTCTCCTTCTTGTTTAGTCTAGCTCTAGCGCCTAGCCCCTCAATGGAATAATATAAAGCCATTATTCCTAGGTCATAAGCCAAATCCCTCCAGAAGGCAGGCCTTCCTACGTGATTCGTCTTATGCTTGTCGGGGCTAAGCAAGGCGCTTCCGCTTTCTATTATTCCCAAACATATGGTGTCTGTTGATACACAAAGTAGTTAAGCCAGTTTGAAAATAATAAATGTGCGTGGGAACGCCAACGATTTGCTGGAATTTGATTTGGGTCATTGTTAGGAAAATAATTTTCCGGAACATGGATATCCAATCCCTTTTTTTGATCTCTTGAGTACTCTTCAGATAGGGTTGTCGATTCATATTCTAAATGTCCCGTAATCATGATTTGTTTGCCCTCACTGGCACTAATGATAAATGGGCCTGCTTCCTCTGAACTCGATAACAATCTGAGCGAAGGATGGTTCATGATTTCCTCGACTTCCACATCTGTGTATCTGGAGTGAGGTGCTAGATACTCATCATCAAATCCCCTTAATAATAAATCGACAGGATCATGCACGCGGTGAGTAAATATGCCGGAACATTTTCTTGATAGCTCATACTTTCCAATACCGAAATGGTGATACAAAGCCGCTTGTGCCCCCCAACAAATATGTAAGGTTGAAGTGACATTCGTTTTTGACCAATCCATGATCATTTTTAACTCTTCCCAATAATCAACTTCTTCAAAGGATAATAGTTCTACTGGTGCTCCTGTGATAATAAGTCCATCATACTTGCGGTGCTTAATCTCAGAGAATGACGTGTAAAATTGGTCTAGATGAAGTTGACTCGTATTTTTTGCTTGATGAGTAATGGTTTGTAAAAACGAAATATTAACTTGTAGAGGGGTATTCCCTAAAAGTCTAAGTAACTGAGCCTCTGTTTTTTGCTTTTCTGGCATTAAGTTCAGGATGAGAATATTTAACGGACGAATGTCCTGGTGGTTCGCTCTCTCGTCGTCCATAATAAAGATATTTTCAGATTCGAGTATTTCTCGAGCTGGTAAAAGCTTCGGAATTTTGATTGGCAATGAATTTCAACCCCTTTATTCAATATTCAGGCTATTTATATTATATACTGGATTTTTTTAGTATCAAGGATAATGATCAAAGAACTTAAAAAAAGAGTGGATACAGGAACATTCGCAAATGGTACAATATACATTGAAAAAATACGGGCATGGAGGTAACATCATTGAACATCAAGTTTAGCGTAAAAAGTGATATTGAAATTGCACAATCTGCAGAAATGAAACCGATCATTCAAATTGCTGAAAAAATTGGATTAACAGATGATGACCTCGAGTTATATGGAAAGTATAAGGCAAAACTTTCATCTGACACATTAAGTAAAATTCAAGGAAATCCAAATGGAAAAATCATTCTTGTCACAGCAATTAATCCGACTCCCGCAGGAGAAGGGAAGTCTACTGTAACTGTTGGATTAGGAGATGCTTTTTCACAACTTGGAAAAAAGGTAATGATTGCTATGAGAGAACCATCCTTAGGGCCAACGATGGGAGTTAAGGGTGGAGCCGCTGGTGGTGGATATTCTCAAGTACTGCCGATGGACGAAATAAATTTACATTTTACAGGCGACCTACACGCCATTACGACGGCAAACAATGCATTAGCCGCATTAATTGACAATCATATCCAACAAGGGAACGAACTACAAATCGACCAACGTAGAATTGTTTGGAAGAGAGCACTCGATTTAAATGACCGTGCTTTAAGAAATGTAATTATTGGGTTAGGCGGGCCGATGCAGGGTGTACCTCGTGAGGATGGATTTGATATTACTGTCGCATCCGAAATTATGGCTGTACTATGCTTAGCGAAAGATTTAAAGGATTTAAAGCGAAGACTGTCTGAGATGGTAGTAGCTTACAATATGGAGAAACAGCCGGTAACTGTTTCACAACTTGGTGTAGAGGGGGCTCTAGCGCTAATATTAAAAGATGCGGTCAAACCAAATCTTGTACAAACGATTGAGCATACTCCAGCACTCGTTCATGGTGGGCCATTCGCTAACATTGCCCATGGCTGTAACTCTGTCATTGCTACCACAGCTGCATCTAAGCTTGCTGATTTCGTTATTACAGAAGCTGGATTTGGTGCTGACTTAGGAGCAGAAAAGTTTTTACATATTAAAGCAAGAAACGGAGATGTATTACCGGAGGCGGTTGTTGTCGTAGCAACGATTAGAGCTCTGAAGATGCATGGCGGTGTTGGTAAGCAGGATCTTAATAATGAAAATATTGAAGCGCTAATTGCTGGCTTTGATAACTTGAAAAAACATGTACAAACGATCAGAAGCTTCGGATTACCTGTCGTTGTTGCCATAAATAAGTTTATATCAGATACCAATCTTGAAGTGGACACCTTATTGGAATTGTGTGATAAGGAAGGTGTACAAGTTGCCTTAACCGAAGTATGGGAAAAGGGTGGAAAAGGTGGTATTGCCCTAGCAGAAAAACTGTTAAAAGCCATCGAAAGTCATAATGAAGAATATGCTCCTTTATATAATGTAAGTGACTCGATCGAAGAGAAGATCCGTTCAATTGTTCAAAAGGTGTATGGAGGGAAGGATGTCGAGTTCTCATCAAAGGCGAAAAAGCAAATGAAGGACTTTGAGCAATATGGATGGGACGGCCTTCCGATTTGTATGGCCAAAACACAATATTCTCTTTCAGATGACCCGAGTAAACTTGGTAGACCAACCGATTTTACGGTTTTGGTAAGAGAATTAAAACCTTCAATCGGCGCTGGCTTCCTCGTTGCTTTAACAGGGGACGTGATGACGATGCCAGGTTTACCGAAGCAACCTGCCGCGCTAAAAATGGATGTTGATGATCAAGGCAATGCGGTAGGCCTATTCTAAAACGAATGATAAATAAATGAGGTATTAATGAATGTTTGATCCTACGGCTTTTGATAATGTAAAGGTGGTTTTAGAAGGTGCCCTTTATGACCTAGATCTTGTGGGCCAACTTTGCATAACTGATCGAAATGATGTTGTAAATATGGCAAAGCTATCTCGACAATTAGAAATGACAGCAAAGAAGAGTATGGAAAGTAAGATTAGCTGTACAGTCTTTTTACGTGCAGATATTACGAATCTTGCAGCAGAGTTACATCCAATGTTGCAATCAGAAAAAGAAGCGGGCTGTCACTTTAAAATGGTGTACTCTATACTCGAGCAAAGCACTTTTGATATAAAAGCTCTGGAGGTTCTTCAATCCATCTGGGGGAAGGATAGGGAGTATCATTGCAAGGTCATCTCTGATCCACTACAGGATAAGGCTGGCAATATAATAGAGATAGAAGTTCATTTTAAAAGACTCATTTATGAAGAGCAAATCGAAGACTTAACGGTACTTGCTGATTTTATCTTGCAATCTTTAGAAAATCTTGTACAGGATTTTAGAATATAGGAGGAGTTAAGGGATGACTGTGTATCAGTTTGAAGTGAAGAAAATTAACGGTGAAGCCATTTCTCTATCAGAATATAAAGGAGATGTTCTATTGATTGTAAACACAGCTAGTAATTGTGGTTTTACCCCTCAATACAAACAACTCCAAGAGCTTTATGAACAATATAAAGAAAAAGGATTTACTGTTTTAGGCTTTCCTTGTAATCAATTTATGAATCAAGAACCAGGCACTGAAGCAGATATCCAATCCTTTTGTGAAATGAATTTCGGTGTCACCTTTCCGTTGTTCTCAAAGGTTGATGTAAATGGGAAAAATGCTCATCCTCTTTTTCAGTACGTAACGGAAGAGGCGCCAGGAGTACTAGGAGTGAAAGCTGTAAAATGGAATTTCACTAAATTTTTAGTGAATCGTTCAGGAGAAGTAGTCGAAAGGTATGCTCCCAATACTAACCCAAAAGAAATTGCACAAGATATTGAAAAATTGATTTAAAATGAACCCCTTGCTTTTGCAAGGGTTCTTAATTAATAATAATTTTCTGAATTATCTTTACATGATCAATAATTATTACTACTATAAAAATAAAAGGGGGGAATTAGAATGAAGAAAATTGCATGGGTTACGGACAGTACAGCTTGTTTAGATAAAGATTTATCCAACCATCCAGATGTTTTCACCGTCCCAATGACGATTGTTTTAGACGAAAAGGAATATAAGGATGGAATTGATTTAACAGCAGAAGAGCTTTATGCCAAATTAAAAAATCTTAAAGTTCCACCAAAAACGTCTCAACCTTCTGTAGGTGAGTTTGTTTCCTTATTTGAAAAGCTTGAAGGGAAATATGATTATGTGTTTTCCGTTCTAGTTTCAGCCAAATTAAGTGGGACGGTCTCTTCTAGTCTTCAAGCTTCTAATATGGTGAATATACCAATAACTACAATTGATTCAAAAATCCTTTCTTATCCCCTTTCCCGATTGATAAAAAAAGGAATGGAATGGATAGAAGCTGGTGATTCCGTTGAGGAAGTTGAAAATAAGGTCATGGAACTTGCTAATACGAACGAGACATTTGTCCTAATTGGAAGTCTTGAACAATTGCATAGAAGTGGTCGAATGAACGGGTTATCCTTTTTTCTTGGTAGCATGCTAAATATTAAACCCATTATTTCGATTGAGGATGGTGTATTGCAAGCAAAGGAGAAAATTAGAAGTGAAAACAAAGGAATGGAAAAAATCATTTCCTACCTACAAGCTTCCATTGAGGCGAATGCTGTAAAGGAAGCCTATATTTTATACGGTCTTCATGATTCGGAAGCAAGAAAATGGCATGATGAGTTATGTGAGCGGTTCCCTGGCGTTGCTTTCGGGATTTATCCTTTAGGAGCAACCATCGGTGTACACGCAGGAGAAAACACAATCGGAATTAGTTGGTTTAACGGACTTTAGGAGGAAGCGCACGTAATGTGCACTTCCTTTTCTTTTTCGAAAAAAAGAAGTTCATGGTAGAATATGAGTGGAAAGAATGAGGTGGTTTAATGGTGGACCTTATTGCCAAGACAGAAGAGTTTGTAAAACGGGAAATGTATGAAGATTCAACTGGTCATGATTGGTTCCATATTGATAGAGTACGTAATATAGCACTAGAAATTCAAGAAAAGGAAAAGTCAGGAGATCCTTTGATTATTGAGCTTGCTGCTCTTCTTCATGATATTTCTGACGAAAAATTACATAGCTCGAAAGAAGTTGGAGAAGAAAAGCTTACTACTATTTTGAACCAGTTACCTTTAGATGAGGAAAAGAAGAATCACATTAAAGAAATAATCGAAACAATTTCATTTAAAGGCGGAAATAATCGAAACATTACATCGGTTGAAGCAGCCATTGTTCAAGATGCCGATCGGCTTGATGCCATAGGAGCCATAGGCATCGCAAGAGCATTTGCCTATGGAGGAAAAAAGGGGCAGTCCATTTATGATCCTTCTATTTCTATCCGAACAAGTATGACAAACGAGGAGTACCGGAAAGGCAGATCCTCCTCGATTAATCATTTTTATGAAAAGCTATTAAAGCTAAAGGAAAAAATGAATACAAAATCGGGTAGAGAAATAGCCGAAAGACGCCATGCTTTTATGGAGAGTTTCTTACATGAATTTTACAATGATTGGAATGGAAAACGTCAATGATAAGTATAGATAACGTGACAAAAACATATGGAGAAAAGGAATTGTTTAATGAAGTTTCTTTTACAATAAGTCCGAAAGAAAGAGTCGGACTTATTGGGGTAAATGGGACAGGCAAATCCTCTTTATTAAAAATAGTAGCAGGTGTTGATTTCCCTGATTCAGGAGAAGTATCCGCACCAAAGGATTACCGAATTGCTTATTCTGAGCAAAATCCAGAATTAAATCCAGAGTTAACTGTCCTTGAACAGGTTTTTGCTGGAGAGGCACCTGTACTAAAGCTATTAAAAGAATATGAAGAAACCCTTCTAGAGCTTAATAGGAAGCCGGACGAAAGTGAAATTCAGGAAAAACTTTTTGACTTACAAAAGAAAATGGATGCCTTAGATGGATGGGATGCTAGTACAAACGCAAAAACGATATTAAATAAGCTTGGAATTGAGGACTATGGAAAAAAGGTCGGTGAATTATCCGGTGGCCAGAAAAAGCGAGTCGCTCTTGCTCAGGTGTTAATTCAATCTCCCGATTTGCTGATACTTGATGAGCCAACCAATCACTTGGATTTCGAATCAGTGAAATGGCTTGAGGATTACTTAAGTCGTTATACAGGCGCATTATTGCTGGTTACGCATGATCGTTACTTCTTAGACCGTGTGACAAATCGAATGTTTGAGCTAGAGGGTGGAAAGCTATATAGCTACAAAGGGAACTATGCTGATTTTCTTGAAGCTAAGGCGATTCGTGAAGAAAATGAAGCAGCAACATTAGAGAAACAAAAAAACCTTTTCAGACGAGAGCTTGAATGGATTAGACGAGGCGCCAAGGCGCGAACGACAAAGCAAAAGGCAAGAATTCAACGCTTTGAAAAGCTTGATGAGAATATAAGCTCTGTAAAAACTACGGAAAAGCTTGACTTATCGTTATCAGGTAGTCGTTTAGGGAAGCAGGTATTCGAACTAAAAGATGCAACAAAAACATATGAATCCACTGTAATCCTAAGGTCTTACGATTTACTAGTGAAACCTCATGACAGAATTGGAATCATTGGGAAAAATGGTACAGGTAAATCGACCTTATTAAATGTTCTAGCCGGTAGAATCCCTCTTGATTCTGGGGAAAGAATCATCGGTCAAACGGTAAAGGTTGCTTTTTACACACAAGAAAATGAAGACATGGACGTTTCAAAACGGATGATTGAATACATCAAAGAGACCGCTCAGGTGATCAATACGTCGGATGGGAAAACCATTTCAGCGACACAAATGCTTGAAAGATTTCTTTTCCCTTCATACACTCATGGGACCCTAATCAGAAAGTTATCGGGTGGGGAAAGACGTCGCTTGTATTTATTAAAACTGCTAATGACAGAACCAAATGTATTGTTATTAGACGAACCAACAAATGATCTAGATACTCAAACACTTACTGTGCTTGAGGACTATTTAGAAGAGTTTCCTGGAGTTGTCATTACGGTATCCCATGATCGCTATTTCTTAGATAAAGTGGCGGAACAGCTACTAGTCCTTGAAGGAAATGGAGTCATTGATTCTTATTATGGAAACTACAGTGAATTTCTAGAAAAACAAGTAGAAAAGCCAGTGGCCAGAGAAACTGTACCAGTAGAGAAACCTGTGGAAGAAGAAAAAGCAAAGAAGAAGCGTATGAGTTATAAGGAAAAGCTTGAATGGGAATCCATTGATTCTGATATTGAAAATGCTGAAAAAAGACTCGAGGAAATTGCTGACGAGATGGGTAAAACAGGTAGCGATTTTGAAAAGGCTCAAGCTTTAATGGAAGAGGAGAATGCCTTAAATGAGAAACTTGAGTATTTGATTGAGCGCTGGAGCTATTTATCAGAAATTGCAGAGAATAGTTAAATATAAGAACAAGGGAAGGATGAAGAGGCTTGAAAATACGATCCATTGAACCCACTCCTAGTCCGAATACGATGAAGGTTATATTAAATGAAGAGCTACCAATGGGAAAAAGTAATAACTATAAAAAAGAGACTAGTGCCGGTGCTCCAAAGGTTATTCAAGATATTTTAACCATTGAAGGGGTAAAAGGCGTCTATCATGTAGCAGATTTTCTAGCTGTTGAAAGAAATGCGAAGTACGACTGGAAAGAAATCCTACCCAAGGTTAGGTTAGCCTTTGGTGAAGAAGCGGAATTAGTAGAGCAAGAAGATACGATTAATGAGCATTATGGGGAAATACAGGTGCTAGTTCAGATGTATAAGGGGATCCCGATGCAAATTAAGCTGACGGATGGAACGGAAGAAAGACGATTTGGATTACCTGAACAGTATAAAGAAGCTGTATCAAAGGCACAGGATCCAGAGGATAATGTGGTAATGGTTAGGCGTTGGAAAGAGTTTGGCGTTCGTTACGGAGATTTTGAACAAATCGGCCAGGAAGTGTTAGAAGAATTAATGGCTGCTTATTCTCCTGAACGGTTAGAGGAACTCATTCAAGATGCGAAGAACAAAGAAACAACTAAGGTGGTTAAACCCCCAAAACAAAAGCTCGATGTGGATTCATTAAACGATCCTGACTGGAGAAAGAGATATCAGCTGCTTGAGCAAATGGACGATCCAGAAGTGGAAGATCTCCCCGTATTAGAAAAAGCGTTAAAGGATGAAAAGGCATCGATTAGAAGGTTAGCTACTGTTTACTTAGGAATGATTGAAGACAAGAAAGTTTTACCTCTCCTCTATAAGGCACTAAAAGATAAAACAGTAACGGTAAGACGTACAGCTGGAGATTGTTTATCTGATTTAGGCTTTGAAGAGGCAATGGAAGAAATGATGAAGGCATTAAGCGATGATAGTAAGCTTGTGCGCTGGAGAGCAGCCATGTTCTTATATGAATTGGGAGATGACCGTGCACTTACTGCCTTGAAAGCTGCAGAAGACGATCCTGAGTTTGAAGTGAGTTTACAAATTAAACTGGCTATTGAAAGAATTGAATTAGGTGAGGATGCAAAAGGATCAGTTTGGAAACAAATGACGGAAGCAAGAAAACAAAACTAAGAAAATTGCATCATTTGAAATAAATATAGTATGCTAACAATGGATATAGTTAGTAGGAGGGATTTTTTATGTCAATGGCATATGAGGAATATATGAGACAAATGGTAAAGCCAATGCGTGAAGAACTGGTACATGCGGGCTTTGAAGAGTTACAAACAGAAGAAGAAGTAGAAAACTTTATGGATCAAAATGAAGACACTGCGTTAATCTTTGTTAACTCCGTATGTGGCTGCGCGGCAGGTTTAGCACGTCCAGCTGCAACTCAAGCAGTTGTTAGAACTGACAAAAAACCTGCCAAGCTTGTTACGGTTTTTGCTGGTCAAGATAAGGAAGCGACGGCTAAAATGCGTGAGTATTTTGAAGGATTCCCACCATCATCTCCTTCGATGGCACTTGTAAAAGGGAAAGAAGTGGTTCACTTTATCCATCGTCACGAAATTGAAGGCAACACAATGGAAGAAATCATGGATAATCTTCAATCAGCATTTGAACAAAATTGTTAAGGAAAAAGGGATGTCAGCTGACATTCCTTTTTTTCTGAAAGGAAAGAAATTTATATGTTTGTCACAACAGCAGGACGAACCAATCCAAACATGATTGAGGAAGCAAAGCAGGTAGCATATGACCTCGACTGTCTGTATCAGGAACGAAGGAAAAAATCGATTCAGACCCTACATTCCTGGTTAAAGGATGACTGTATTGTCGTTGGAAAAGAGAGATTAGAGTTGTTTTTAATGGAGAGTGAGGAGCCGTTTTTCTTTCACCCGAATTCCTCTATGTTCAGAATTAAGAGGCTGCTAAAAAATGAACATGATCCATTTATTGATGCAACGGGTCTAGGAATAGGAATGAGTCTACTTGATTGCACATTAGGACTTGCATCCGATAGCATTGTTGCAAGCTTTGTCGTTGGACCGACTGGAAAAGTAGTCGGAACGGAAGAAAATAAATATTTAGCTTATCTTGTCAGTCGCGGATTAAAGGGCTGGGAGTCCGGTTTGGCAGGGATGGATGATGCTATGCGGGCAATTTCGGTACAACATACAACAGCACTAACTTATTTAAAAAATATTCCAAGCAACGAGTTTGATTGCGTTTATATTGATCCAATGTTTGAGGAAACGATTTTAGAGTCGGACGGGATTCGTGCATTAGCTGAGCTAGCGACATATACAGAAGTGAGTGAAGAGTTCATCTCGGAGGCAAAGAGAGTGGCGAGGAAACGACTCGTGCTTAAGGATCATTTTCGTAGCAGTCGTTTCGAGCAGTTTGGATTTTCAGTTATGAAAAGGCCCTCTGCAAAATTCCATTTCGGTAGTATTACAAAATGATGATATTTGTGATTTAATCTCCCACTTTCTACTGTAAAAAGAGTATAATATGAGAAAAGAGCCAGTATTTTCTAAATACTCTTAAAGGCTAGTAGAAAGGGTTGGAGATCATGCCAAAATGGTTGCAAAAATCCTTCGTCGTGTTGGTTACAATTTTAACATTTGGTTTGGTAACACCTTCCCAAACCTTTCTATATAATCAAGCTTCAGCGGATAAACCAACACGTGAAGACGCGGTTAAAGCCGAAACAACATATACTCAAATCGAAGAGATCAGTGAAGAAGAGCCCGACAGTAGTTGCCAGATCATACAAAGCTGGTTAAGTGAAGCAGAAGAATTATCCTACATAAAATTTGGAAGCAGAATCAAACCTGTTATAGAAGACGAATTCAAGCAGGTTATCCTCCCAAATATTCATAAAGCCATTGAAGAAGTAGCCGTAAAGTACCCGGAAGAAAAACTAGCATACCTAGAATTAAGCGAAGTCCCAACAGGTGGCAACGCTGAAAAAATTTTTCACCTATATAGCAAAGAAAGCAACAAAGACATTATCCGCTTCCACGTAAGAAAGGACCACCCACCCCAAAGTGGCTACTGGTTTAACTTTCACTACCACACAAGCGATGACAACTTTGAGGCCCATCATGACCTCGGCTCTATTTATTGGGACACAAACACCCCACCTAAGTGGATGAGCTGATGATAAGGAACCCCCTTTGACTGATGTTGGAGGGGGTTTTTGTGTTTTGTTGGGTGAGTTTGGTTTAGTGCCCTAGGAATCCTGTATTTAGTAGGTTGAGGGAACCAAAATAGCATTTGGTACCCTGGAAATCCAGTATTTAGTAGGTTGAGGGCACTAAAATAGAATTTAGTGCCCTGGAAAACCAGTATTTAGTAGGTTGAGGGCACTAAAATAGAATTTGATGCCCTGGAAAACCAGTTTTTAGTAGAATGAGGGCACCAAAATAGAATTTGGTTCCCTGTGAATCCAGTATTTAGTAGAATGAGGGCACCAAAATAGAATTTAGTGCCCTGGAAAACCAGTATTTAGTAGGTTGAGGGCACTAAAATAGCATTTGGTTCCCTGTTAATCCAGTATTTGGTAGAATGAGGTAACCAAGATAGAATATTGTAGACTACTTATAGTATTTTGATCTACCATTCCCAACGGATTGAAAATAATTATTCAAAAGACTCCGTGTAACTTTTAATGAGGGAATAATTTCACACCAAATGTAAATCTCTTTCGTTGTGATCTTTTTAGTAGGGAACAGAAGTCTATACGCTTCAACGGTACGAACAAAAGAATTTACGATAAATTCTGAATTTCCGCAGTATTTGCAATGTAGAATCGATTCCCCCCATTCACCAAAAAACTCGCTACACCCCCTACATTCAATCCCTTTTCTCAATGATTCATAACTGTAACTAGGTACTCTCAAGAATGGAGTAGAAGCCACATGATCATCGCACAATTGTTTTGCGAGTTTCGTATGCTGGGCGGTAAGTGTTCCTCTTTTAGATTCGAGTGAACTTTGAAGTTGCTGAAGTTGAGTGGGGAAGATAGCGGGTAAATCGATAGGGGCTTGGTATAGGGTGAAGGTCGGGTGTACAAAAACAACTTTTGATTCAATTGGGACAGAAAAGCGGTGGGTATGAAGGTATTTACGGAGTAAGGTCTCACTTCTATCCAACTGCAGGATTGGGTTATTAACCTCTTTTCGATTATACAATAAATGCCACTTGTTGGACTGAATAAAAAAATTATCTTCAAAGTTTTTGACTTCGTACATACATATCATATCTTTAAAAATAAGTAAGCTATCGATTTGAAAAAGATTGTTGGTTACCTCGAGTGTTATATCATTTACGATTAAACAATTATCCCCTATATTTTTGGTCAATTCATCAAACTTTAGTTCTCCTTCATATCCTTTCTCTAGATTCAGATAGTACATTCTTTCTTTTTCAGAGAACACCATGCGATTTTTCAAACACCTAAACATCTGTAACTCCAAAGAAACCCCACGCTCTTTGACTATCAAAACCCCACATCCTCTCCTAAAAACAACAAATGCGAATAACAGTGACAATCACTTGATCCAAACTTCTTCATAGGATATGTGGCCAAATACCTCGTTTTCAAACACTTAGCCAATTCACACTCACCTACTATGTCATCAAAACTCTTAACCTCTGTAATCGTTCCGTACGGGCGCAAGTAGTCAAAATGCCACCGAAACACTTTGTCCACCTTTAAGTGACGATTCACCCGTGCAACAATATTTTTCTTGGCACTTCCGACATAAATATAGCGTCCCTTTAAAAAGGAATGTGTACCAAGCTTACCAATGGTAATGGTTTGGGACTCCTCGAGCAAAAAGAACACCGCATATCTCGTATGACCTGGGTCTACAAATAACTCCAAAAACTTCGCCTCCTTCCATTGACCTGACCTCGAAATAATTATAACCTTGTAAAAGACTAGTATTTCGTAAAATTTGTGACAGTAGGTGGAAGAATGAAACAATATTTAGAGCTATGTAAGCATGTGTTAGAAAATGGTGTAAAAAAACAAGATCGTACAGGAACGGGTACAATTAGTACATTTGGTTATCAAATGCGTTTTGATTTACAAGAAGGATTTCCTCTTGTGACAACAAAAAAATTACATTTGAAATCAATCATTCATGAATTACTTTGGTTCCTTCAAGGTGACACGAATATAAAGTATCTTCAAGATAACGGCGTTCGCATTTGGAATGAATGGGCAGATGAAGAAGGGAATTTAGGTCCTGTGTACGGACACCAGTGGAGATCATGGACGACTTCGACAGGGGAAACAGTGGATCAAATTTCTGACCTGGTTAATCAGATTAAAACAAACCCTGATTCAAGGCGTTTAATTGTAAATGCATGGAATGTCGGAGATATTGATAAAATGGCACTTCCTCCTTGTCACTGTCTGTTTCAATTTCATGTGGCAGACGGAAAGCTAAGCTGTCAGTTATATCAACGTTCGGCTGATGTGTTTTTAGGTGTTCCATTTAATATAGCGTCCTATGCGCTTTTAACGATGATGGTAGCACAGGTATGCGATCTTGAACTTGGTGAATTTATTCATACATTTGGGGATGCACATATTTACTTAAATCATGTAGAGCAAGTGGAATTACAGCTTACTAGACAGCCACATCCATTACCTACTTTGAAAATAAACCCAGAGAAAAAAGACTTGTTTGGTTTTACGTATGACGATTTTGAGTTGGTTAACTACGAGGCACATCCTCATATTAAAGGGGTTGTTAGTGTATGATTTCCCTTCTTTGGGCAATGGACGAGAACCGGGCGATAGGTCGTAACAATCAACTTCCTTGGCATCTTCCTGAGGATTTAAAGTATTTTAAGAAAGTTACGATGGGGAAGCCAATTGCGATGGGCCGGAAAACATATGATTCCATTGGAAGGCCGCTTCCTGGTAGAGAAAATATTGTTATTACACGTAGTCAGGGAGTAACTATTGAAGGCTGTACAGTTATTCATGATGTAAAAGATTTATTAAAGCGTGACGATGAGGAGCTTTTTGTGATTGGTGGCGCTGAAATTTTTAAAGAGATTATTCCTTTCGTAGATCGCCTTTATGTTACGGAAATTCGTGAAGAGTTCGAGGCAGATACGTTTTTTCCGGAATACAATTTATCCGACTGGGAGCTTATCGAATCCACTCCAGGTATGAAAGATGAAAAAAATCCATACAATTATGAATTTCTTGTGTACCAACGTAAGCAGTGAGTAATCACTGCTTATTTTTTATGTTTAAAACGAATACAATCAAGTATAATTAGTGTGGTTACATAATGGAGGGTGAACAAGATGATCAGGCTAATGGCTGTTTTTTTGTACATGAGTGGTTATTTGGTTTATAGCATACCTAAATTGCAAAGAATGAAAAATTTAGACAAACGTTTATCAGTTTCAGAGAGAGATCAGTTAATTCATGCGATTCCAAACAAATGGTCGAAAACAATTATGAAGTTGACCGGTTCTAAGGTGAAGGTGGAGGGGATTGAGAATCTTCCTGAAGGTGCGGTTGTAATGATTAGCAATCACGAAGGAGATTTTGATATTCCTACATTACTGGCTAGTATTGAAAAGCCGTTTGGGTTTATATCAAAAGTAGAAGTGAAAAAAGTTCCGATCCTTTCTACTTGGATGGAAATCATGAATTGCGTGTTTATTGATCGAAGCGATCGTAGGAAATCTGTTCAATCGATACGGGAGGCTGTTAAGTTATTAAAAGAGGGTCACTCCATTGCCATTTTTCCTGAAGGAACGAGAAGTAAAGGTGGACCGATCGGTGAGTTTAAATCTGGTGGTTTCCGACTTGCTAAGGATGCGAAGGTACCAATTGTGCCAATTAGTATTTCTGGTACATCTGACGTATTCGAAAAAAATGGCCGTTTAGTGAAACCAGCTTCCATTCAGGTGAAGATATTACCTTGTATTCCTTCTTCGATATTTGATCAAAAGGATATGAAGGAAGTTTCAGATTATGTCCGAGAGGTAATTGTTAATTCTCTAAAGGATGAAAAAATCGCATCATGACATGCTAGGCTTATGGAGTCTAGCTTTTTTTCTTTATCTGAGGATATGCTGACCAAGAATAACCCGTTTTATAAATTGAAAAATACAAATTTTTTGATAATAAGCTTGAAATGATGGGTGAGAGTGGTATAATGTACTGATTATAACGGGAAAATGGAGGATGGTTATGGAACAGAAAGTGCTGAAAAAAAGATGGGTGCAGGTTGAAGATATTTTAATAGCGCACCACCAACTCAAAGACATCGTTGCCCATACACCGTTACAAAAAAACGAGCGTTTATCAGAAAAATATGATTGTAATGTGTATTTAAAAAGGGAAGATTTGCAGCACGTTCGCTCTTTTAAGTTAAGAGGTGCTTTTTATAAGATGAAAGCGCTTGGTAAGGACAATCTGTCTAATGGGGTTGTTTGTGCAAGTGCAGGGAATCATGCTCAAGGTGTAGCATATGCTTGTCGTCATCTTGGTGTACAAGGGAAAATTTATATGCCAACGACAACACCTAAGCAAAAAGTTGGGCAAGTAGAGTTATTTGGTAGAGGATTTATCGAAATTATACTTGTTGGGGATACGTTCGATGATTCTTATGCCAAAGCGGTTGAGTGTGCGGAAAAAGAAGGAAGGACCTTCATTCATCCTTTTGATGATGAGCTTGTAATCGCAGGACAAGGAACGGTCGCTGTAGAAATACTGCAGGATTGTGAAGAAACCGTAGATTATGTGTTTGCCAGTATTGGTGGTGGAGGGCTTATGGCGGGTGTGAGCACGTATGTAAAAAGTGTCTCTCCTCAAACAAAGCTAATTGGTGTGGAACCTTATGGTGCCCCAGCCATGAAGACCTCTTTCCATAACGAAGTCGTGACTGCTCTAGATGACATTGATAAGTTCGTTGACGGAGCTGCTGTAAAAAGTGTGGGTAGTAAAACATTTGATACTTGCTATGA
Source organism: Robertmurraya mesotrionivorans (assembly GCF_050971805.1). NCBI lineage: Bacteria > Bacillati > Bacillota > Bacilli > Caryophanales > Bacillaceae > Robertmurraya > Robertmurraya mesotrionivorans. The sequence goes on from NZ_JBPCCH010000001.1 coordinate 753,375, forward strand.
GTTGTTGGATGATATCCTTCTGGTTCCAGAAGGGAAGGTTTGCACAAGTATTTTAGAATTATACAATGAGCATGCCATTGTTGCTGAGCCAGCCGGTGCTTTACCAATTGCAGCTCTTGATCTTTATAAGGATGAAATTAAAGGGAAAAATATTGTCGTTATTATTAGTGGTGGAAATAACGATATCGGTCGTATGCAGGAAATTAAAGAGCGTTCATTGTTGTATGAGGGTCTACTTTATTATTTCATCGTTAACTTCCCACAACGTGCGGGTGCACTTCGTGAGTTTTTAGACGAAGTATTGTCACCAACGGATGATATTACACAATTCGAATATACTAAGAAAAATAATAAAGAAAATGGACCAGCACTAGTAGGGATTGAAATACAGAAGAAGGAAGACTACAAAGGTTTAATTGAAAGATTAAACAAAAAAGGTTTTGCTTTTACAGAAGTAAATAAAGATAGTAACTTATTTAATTTGCTCATTTAATGTATAATGATAAGAGAAAAATGACATCTATTGAAATTGTGAACTTCTTATGACAATGTGCTTCATATTGGCTCATTCGTTGTTAAAAGTACTATAATCGTAGTAGATTAGTTATTCTAATTAACCAAAGGGGATGTTCTACAGTGTTTTCAAACATCGGAGTTCCTGGATTGATCCTTATCCTTGTACTTGCTTTAATTATTTTCGGACCTAAAAAGCTCCCTGAGATTGGTCGTGCATTTGGTCAAACTCTTCGTGAATTTAAAAAATCTACTCGTGAGCTAACAAGTGATGTAATGGAAGAGCTCGATGAAGATAAAAAGAAGAATGCTACGAAATAAGGTGTAAGATATTTCTTACACTTTTTTTCTCGATTACATTTTGTTATGGTAGGGGACTTACATGGAGGATAAAGAATTACAGCTTGTTGATCATCTTGACGAATTAAGAAAAAGACTTATTGTCTCTATTGTAGCTTTTTTTGGCTTCTTTGTAGTTGGTTTTATTTATGTTGAAGAAATCTATCAATGGTTTGTTCGGGACTTAGATGTTAAGTTGATTGCTTTAGGACCGAGCGATATCGTGTGGGTTTATTTCATGTTAGCAGGTTTAATTGCGATTACAGGTACTATTCCTGTTCTTGCTTTGCAGATATGGTTGTTTGTTAGACCCGCATTAAAGCCTATGGAAAGAAAAATTACTTTGAGTTATATCCCAGCTTTGTTCATCTTATTTATTGTCGGCTTATGCTTTGGATATTTTGTTATTTTTCCGACCGTAATGGGTTTTTTGATCGATTTAAGTGGCGATATGCTTGTTGCTAATTTTACAGCGGACAAGTACTTCCGTTTTATCATGAATATGTCGCTTCCATTTGGATTTTTGTTTGAACTACCTGTTGTCGTAATGTTTTTAACATCTATAGGAATTGTAAATCCATATGTACTTCAAAAAATAAGGAAATATGCATATTTTGTTCTGGTTGTAATTTCTGTAGTCATCTCACCTCCTGACTTTATGAGTGATATTTTAGTGACCATTCCACTTCTTTTTTTATACGAAATAAGTATCAATCTTTCGAAAATTGTTTATAAAAGAAAGTTGAAAAAAGAGAAAGAGTGGGGCTTAGATGAGGATGAGAAAGTAGATTTAGGATAAAAGATCAAACTCACTTTTTTATAAGTGGGTTTTTTGTTTTCAATTGGCCCTCTTTTACATTATAATTAGCATAAATAGTTCTCTATTAAGAACAAAAAATAAATTTATAATGAAAAATGAGGATTAGTATGGATCGGAAATTATTAGGTTTTCTGTTTATTTATCTCGCTCTTCTGAACGTATTTGACGCTTTTGCTACCGCACATGGATTATCACTCAATAAGATAAGAGAAATGAACCCTTATATGAATGATATTTATTACATCCATCCACTTTTGTTTTTAACGATAAAAATCTCCTTATCAGTACTTCTCATTTGTATGGGAGTTATTTGGGGGAGTATGATACGAAAAAAAAGATTCATTTCGTCTCTTATTATTCTATCCTCTATCATTTATAACCGGTTTGTTTTACGCATATTTATTGGATGACCCAGTACTACTTTTCATAATGAAAAAAATTTAAATTTTTTCACAACTAGTGTATATTCAGACACACTTCGACAAATAAATATTGTATAATATATACAAACGGGTGAAAAAGAGGATTGATATTTTGCTATTCAAAAGCCTAGAGTTCAAAAACGTTGTTGGACAGAAGGTAAAAGTCATGGAAATTCCAGTATTGGAGGAAGATAGCCCTTATTATTTTTTAATCCAAGTCCGTTTGCAATCATTTATTACGTCTCTATACCGGGACAAACAGCCGAAGAAATGCTATTCTTTTAGAGACTATTTGAAAAAAGCGTTGAAGTGGCCAGTGTACCAGGATGTTTTCCAAGTGCCAGAGCTAAAGAATAACGCGTAAAATTGATGTGTTTGTTTTTCTTTGACATGATTGTCTTTACATGAAGAGTATCGGTACTTGCCGATACTCTTTCTTTTTTCGACATTAACCTAGAATTCTGTATAATAGGTAGTGAGATTTTAGCATTAGGATGTGAAGGAATTTGAGTAAAATTAAAATAGTGACTGATTCAACGGTGGACATGTCCGATGAATTAATAAGGAAGTATGATATTAATGTTGTTCCATTATCTATTCAAATTGAAGGAGAGACGTACCTTGATCGGGTTGATTTAACCCCAAAGGACTTTTTGAATAAGATGAAGGCAGCAGCGGAGCTACCTAAAAGTTCACAACCACCTGTTGGAGTATTTGCTGAACTGTATGATCGATTAGGTTCGGAAGGGTATGATGTTCTTTCAATACATATGACTGGAGGAATGAGTGGTACGGTTCAGTCAGCCGAGACGGCAGCATCTATGTCAAAGGCAAATGTAAAGGTTGTTGATTCTCGCTTTATATCGAAAGCCCTTTCATTCCAAGTGATAGAAGCTTCTCAGATGGCCAAAGAAGGAAAAAATATGGATGAGATATTGGCTAGACTCAACCAGATTCGTTCAAATACAAGATTGTTTGTAGTTGTCGATACTCTTGAGAATCTCGTGAAGGGTGGGAGAATCGGAAAGGGAAAGGCAATGATTGGTTCACTTCTTAATATCAAACCAATTGCCTCTCTAGAAGGTGGAGTATATACACCTGTTTCGAAAGCTCGAAGCTACAGTCAAGTAGCTAACTACCTTGCAAAGCAATTCGCTGAAGACACAGCTGGTCATAATATCAAAGGTGTTGGACTCGTTCATGCAGAGGCTCCAGAGTTAAATCAAAAGCTGATCTCAGCCTTAAAAACAATAGCTGGTTTTGATTTAATAGATATTGAATATACCACTCCAATCGTTAGTACCCATACTGGGCCAGGTGCCATTGGTTTTATGTACTATTTTGAGTAAATTACCTGAACATTACCTGTTCAGGTTTTTTTATTTGTTCGACAAACTTCAAAGGCTGTGTAAAGAATTTATAAAAATATGGAGGAAAGACAAGGATTTTGGGTAGTGATGTCGAATAAAAAGGGAGTGAAACCCAATAAAAAGGGAACGGTGTATGTATGAAAAAATGGATCAGGCATCTTTCTTTATACAAGCAAGTTTTATTTTTTTCATTTTTTATTACGTTTGTAGTGATCTTCATGATCTCAAGTTTTAGTTATGCTCTACAGACAAAAAAGGAAATAGAGCAATTGAAGGATCGTGTTGAGGGACTATCGACGCTGTGGACAGCTGTTGTGTCTCCTGATGATGTAGAGAAATCCATTCTGTTAAAGGACCCGAATGATCCTGCGGTAAAGAGACTGCAACAACAGGTTAACTTAATTAACGAGAGGAACTCTTCTTATTTTCATAGTGGAATTGTAGCTACTTCTATAAATGAAGATAAAGGAATATATGCCACGGTTGTATCAAATAGTTACGAGGGGCTAAAGCCTTTTTCTTTTTATAAGTCGGTTGATATTCATATCAACGCTCTTAAGGAAGCAATTGAAGAAAAAACAGTAGTTAGTACAAATGTGTATACAGATGATCTTGGCACGTGGTTATCTGCGTTTGCTCCGATACAGAATGAAGAAGGTAAAGTAGTCGGGGTATTAGTCATTGATGCAGAAGCATCTTTTATCAAGAATTCGCAGTTAGAAACGATGTTATATTTAACGGTTGTCTTTGTTATAACGATAGTCATCGTATTCTTTACCCTGAAGTATGTGTTAAACAATGTGATGGAGCCCGTTGATGAGATCTTGTATGGGTTACACGAGGTAAGTGTTGGAAACTTTAATATACATCTAAGTGGTAAGAAAAATTCAAATCTTGACCCATTATATGAACGGTTTAACTTTATGACCCAACAGTTAGCCATATTGTTTGATAGATTATCCATTTCAAGTCCATTAAATGGTAAGCAAGCCGTATCGGAAGAACAATTACATACCTTTGAAGTAGCAATTGGGAAAATGGATACAATCATTAAAGAAACAAAATTACTTAAAGAGCTTCAACGAGCCGAGAAAATGAATGCCATAGGTCAGTTAGCTGCTTCCGTTGCTCACGAAATTCGGAATCCAATGACGGTAGTAAAAGGGTTTTTACAAATCTTTTTAGCAAAAGATGGATTGAGTGAAGAAGAGCATATGTACGTAAAATTAATGCTAGAAGAAATGAATCGTGCCGAGAAAATTATTAATGAATATTTATCTTTGGCGAAGCCAGACCTGGAATTTTCAGAAAAGGTTCATGCAGGTGAACTTGCACACAAAGTGATGGATTTAATGAATTCGTATGCACTCATGTCAAAAAGCATTGGGATGAAAACGAACGTATCAGGCGATGTTTTTATTAAAGGGAATGTTAGTGAGTTAAAGCAGGTACTTATAAATATATTAAAAAATGGGATAGAAGCGATGAAGGATGGGGGCACTCTCAGTTTGTCTGTACGGGAAGAAGGTCACTTTGGTATTTTTGAAATCTTTGACACAGGAATTGGGATGAGTGAAGATGAACTTCAAAGATTAGGAACGGCCTTTTATTCCTTGAAGGAAAAGGGCACTGGTATGGGACTAATGGTTTGTTATCAAATCATTGAAAGAATGAGAGGTTCTATTGAAGTAGAAAGTCAAAAAGGTGTGGGAACCACTTTTCGAATTATTCTTCCGTTATATAGGGAATAGAGGAAATTTAGTTCTTTTCCCTTTCATCTTATTATCTCGTTTGCTAGAATAAACTTGAAAAGAATGATGAATGCAGGTGGATAAATGAAGGTCAAGATGTTTAGATGGGTAAGTATGCTGATGGTATTTATTCTTGCAGCATGCGGGAATAATGGGATACCTGATGCGAAAAATTGGCCAGTTGCCGATTTTACGTATACAAATCAGGAAGGCAATCCCTTTAGTTTAAAGGATCTAGAAGGGAAAATTTGGGTGGCGGATTTTATTTTTACTAACTGCGAGGACGTGTGTCTTCCAATGACGTATAATATGGAAAAGCTTCAGCAGATGGTCAAAGATGAAGGGATTGAAAATGTAGAGTTTGTTTCCTTCTCCGTAGATCCTAATGTAGATACACCAGAAGTGTTAAAAGAATTTGGAGAGTATTTTAAGGTCGATTTTTCTAACTGGAATTTCCTTACTGGTTATGAGCAAACGCATATAGAAGAGTTTGCAATGGATTCATTTAAAACAATAGTAAAAAAACCGACAAATCAGGATCAAGTTATTCACGGAACTGACTTTTATTTGGTTAATCAGGATGGGAAAATTATGAAGTATTATACTGGTCTTAATGAAATTCCTTATGAGGAAATTATTAATGATATGAAAGCCCTTCAATAGACCTTTTAAAAGGTCTATTTTAGTTTATTTGACAAGCAGTTCACCATAGACTATACAAAAAACTATAAAGGCAGGTGTTTTTCGTGAGGTGGGCCTTTATTCTTTTTATTACCTTTGTACTTTCTTCTTGCAGTCATATACAAAATCAAAAGTCAGATCAAATACAGTTTAGAGAAACTAACGTAGAAAACAAAGCACCTATTCCTATCGATTTTATTTCCCAACCTTTTCAAATTGTTTCCGTAGGAGATTCTTTAACTCAGGGTGTGGGGGACAGTACAAACCGTGGAGGCTATGTGCCTTATCTTAAGGAGTACCTAGAAAAAGAGAAGGGGATAACCGAAGCAGAAATGGTTAATTACGGTGTAAGAGGCAATCGAACATCCCAACTTATTAGTAAACTAAAGACAGATGAAGTGAAGGATTCTTTAAAGACAGCTGATATGGTCCTTATCACCATTGGTGGAAATGATGTGATGAAAGTAGTAAGAGAAAATTTTTCTACTCTAGAGCTAGAGTTGTTTGAAACGGAAAAAAAGCAATTCGAAAAAAATCTTCGCACCATTATTGAATCGATTCGTGAAGTAAATCCATCAGGAACAGTTGTCTTGATAGGATTGTATAATCCTTTTTACGAGTGGTTTCCTGATGTAGAAGAGATGGATATCATTATGCAGGATTGGAATATGACGAGTCGGACGATATTAACCGACTATGAGCGGGCTTATTTTGTCGATATAGCTGATATTTTTCGGGAAAGTGAAGAGAATCTTTTATATACAGATTACTTTCATCCTAATGATTTAGGTTACGAAAAAATTGCTGAGAGAATTTACGAAACTCTTGCATTAGGAATATTGACGGAACGATATGAGTTGAGATCGACTGCCAGAAATGAGGCAAACATTGATGAATAGTTGGAAAAAACTTTTTATAGCTTTGATTATTCTTAATATCATCGTTGTAGTTGGAGTTATTTTTTTGATTTTCCTACCTACAAAGGATGAAGAGATTGCTCTAAAGGATATCAATCAGGATGATTATGTACAATTTCATGTTCAATCAAACAAAGCCGATTTAAACAGATTGATCAATCATTATATTGAAGAGCAAGGGCTTAATGAGAGAATCAAATACAACGTCACACTGACTGATCAGGTAGAATTGTATGGGACAATGAAGGTATTTACTCAAGACGTAGAATTAAAACTTACCTTTGAACCAGAGTCTTTAGATAATGGTGATTTGATTCTCAGACAGAAGACCATCTCGATCGGGCATCTACAATTGCCCGTTCCAGTCGTATTGAAATTCATTCGGGATAGTTATGATATACCTTCTTGGATTACGATTCGACCGAATGATGAAGAGGTGTACGTAAACCTTCATGATCTAAAACTGAAGAGCGATACAAAAGTAAGAGTAAATACTTTTGATTTAAAACGAGATAATATAATGTTTACTCTTCTTGTTCCAATAAAATAGGTGGCGTAATGGCCACCTATTTTATTCTCTCTCCGTTAAAATGATAGGTTCAATGGATGGTTCACCATTACTTAGTCCTACCGCTACAAGTGTGTACACTTGATTTCTTTGGAATGAAAGAGCTGGCAACGGAAGAAGGACATCCTTTGTTCCTGTAGCTCTTACCTCAAGATCGACGGTTAATGGAGACAGGGCTAAATAATCACTTGAGCGTCTGAACCCAATATTACGGAAAATAACATCACCGTTCTTTACGGCTATATCAACTGGTTGAGTATCAGGTGAGAGATGTACAAATCGAACTTTCGTTTCACCGGACGGAATACTCGGATTATCGTCAAGCACTACAAGCTTTATCTTTTCAACCACATCAGCAGCGGCAAGTGTATATTGCTTCCCGGCCTCAACCGTTACCTTTCTACTTAGAACGGTTGATACCATGTCTCCTGCAGGATATATATCTACTTGATATTTTCCAGCAGGTAATGATAAGTAATTGCTAGTTTCTTTAAATGAAAAATCGCGTAAAATTCGATTTCCATTAATATATACATCAACTTTCGGTGCATCAGGTGAAGCATGTAGTACACGAATTCTAGCGGGTGAATTGCTTTGATAGTAGTTTGCGACTGTTTGGGCTCTTAGGGAACTCATTGCTTTGGTCATATACCTAATGTGTTTTTGGTAATAGTGAATATGCATGGATGGATCTAAGTATTTATAATATTGTGCTAATAAATCATACATAGCAGCTTTATGCATATAGTCATCATGGTTTCTATAATCAGACAAACCCCTCACTCCTTAAAGGATATTCAGTGTAACATATGCTTTGAAGGTAGAAGAGGTGCCTATGTTTGTTTTTTTTTGTTTACAGCTTCCTGAATATGGGTTATAATACAAATATTATATAAAAGGTGGTGTTGTGTGATGATGAAATCAAGCATTGTGTATAGTGTTTCTTGTCAATTTCACACAGCCCAATCAGTTACTAGATAATGGTCGTTTATCCATTCTTTTCGTACGGTAAAAACCATGGGCTGTGTATGCCTATGGTTTTTTTAGTATGTACTTTGGGAGGATAAAAGTTGAATTTACAAACAATCGGATATAATCATTTTTTTGAACAGGAATTTTCTACTTTTGATAATAACCAAGTGATTGTAGGGAGAATCGCATTAGAACATAAGCATATGTATCGTGTGTTAACAGAGCATGGAGAATTGCTTTGTGAGATTTCAGGTAAATTTGTCTTTCAAGCAGATAAAAGAGAGGATTATCCTGCAGTCGGTGACTGGGTGGTAATTAAGCCGAGTGTAGATGAAGGAAAGGGGATTATCCAAGCCATTCTTCCGAGACAAAGCAAATTTTCTCGAAAGACAGCAGGAAATGTAACGGAAGAACAAATTGTCGCTACGAATGTGGATACCGTTTTCTTGGTTAACTCTCTAAACGACGATTTGAACTTACGCCGAATGGAAAGATACTTGCTATTAGCTTGGGAAAGTGGTGCTAATCCGGTAATTGTTCTAACGAAAGCAGATTTATGCTCGGATGTTCAAAATAAGGTAAAGCAAGTGGAAAGTGTTGCACTAGGTGTACCAATTGTTGTGATAAGTGCGGTGACAGGTACCGGTTTTGAAGACCTGGAGGTCCATTTGCTGCACGGTAAAACAGTGGCTCTCTTAGGTTCGTCAGGAGTCGGTAAGTCCACACTCACCAATTATTTACTTGGTGCAGAAAAGCAAAAAATTCAAAGTATAAGAGATGCTGATGATAAGGGACGTCATACAACAACCCACAGAGAACTTGTTGTTTTACCAAACGGAGCTTTATTAATTGATACGCCAGGTATGAGAGAAATCCAGCTTTGGGAAGGTGGAGCTGGAATGGCTGAAAGCTTCTCTGATATTCAAGAGCTTAGTAGTCATTGCAGATATAGAGACTGCAAGCATGAGGATGAGCCTGGTTGTGCAGTTGCCGCTGCTATTGAAAAAGGGGTAATGGACCTGGGACGCTTACAAAGTTTCAAGAAACTGGAAAAAGAACTGGCTTATCTGGATCGTAAGCTTGATAAAAGAGCTCAATCAGAAGAAAAGAAAAAGTGGAAAAAGATCAATAAACAAATGAAACAAAAACGGTGATTCTTACAAAAACCTCTTTTACAAAAGGGGGTTTTTTCTGTATGGAAGCTCCTTATTTGCATTGAAAGTCTTAATGAAATACTCTATATATGTAGGAGTCATTTGAAAAGAGGTGCCTTATGGAGAAACTTGCGACATTTGCTGGTGGATGCTTTTGGTGTATGGTAAAGCCGTTTGATGAACAGCCTGGAATTATTTCTGTCATCAGTGGCTATACAGGGGGACATAAGGAAAACCCTACGTATGAAGAGGTATGTCGAGAAACAACTGGGCATTACGAGGCTGTACAAATTACGTATGATCCTGAAATATTTTCTTATGAAAAGCTTTTAAGTGTATACTGGCAACAAATTGATCCAACCGATCCGGGTGGCCAGTTTTATGATCGAGGGCAATCGTATGAAACGGCAATCTTTTATCATGACGAAGAACAAAGGGTGTTAGCTGAACAATCTAAGCTTGAATTAGCGCAAAGTGGTCGTTTTTCAAAGCCTATCGCGACAAAAATTTTACCGGCAAAAGAGTTTTATACAGCTGAAGATTATCATCAACAATTTTATAAAAAGAACCCAGTACGATATGGAAGATATTCTGAGGGGTCTGGGCGTGCTGCCTTTATTAAGAAAGCTTGGGGGGATGACCAATGACAAAAGAAGGAGATTTAAAAGAAAGATTAACTCCTATGCAATATGAGGTGACCCAAAAAAATGGGACGGAGCCGCCGTTTCGAAATGAATATTGGGATCAGTTTGGTGACGGTATTTATGTAGATATTGTTTCAGGTAAGCCGCTTTTTAGCTCGAAGGATAAATATGATGCGGGATGTGGATGGCCAAGCTTTACAAAGCCTATTGACGAGGAAGAAATTATTGAAAAAATGGATCGCAGTCATTTTATGGTTCGTACAGAAGTCCGAAGTAAATCTGCAGATTCTCATCTTGGTCATGTGTTTGATGATGGACCAGGTCCGACGAAGCTAAGGTACTGTATCAACTCTGCAGCACTTCAATTTATTCCCGTTGAGGAGCTGGATGAAAAAGGATACGGTAAGTATAAAGTTTTATTTTCATAAAACAAAAGGTAAAAGCCATATGCGGCTTTTACCTTTCTTTTTGAGCTTCCATCAATGTTGTTTTTTTCGAGGTCATGCCGCCAGAAAGGATAAATTTCATCGCATCTTCTGGCTTAACATCGATAAATTCAACATCCTCTTTTTTGATTAAAAAGGTGAATCCAGCAACTTGAAAGGTTTGAGGGACATACACAGCGATATAATCGCTTAACGGTTCGTAAAAAACTTCAAGATCCTCTGCTGTAACAAACCCAAGGCTTTTCATATTTGTGCCAGGAACGGTTACAAGTGCCACCTTTGAGAATGATTTTTTCTCACCTAAGAAGGAATGGACAGTATCTTTTATAACCGAATAAACGGTTTTCACGAAAGGAATTTTCTCTAATAACCTGTCAATTATTCGGAAGATGGTACCCGTTATAAACTTCGTAGATAAAAAACCTAAAATGGTAATTAACACTAACGTTGCCAAAATTCCGATACCTGGAACATACGACTCTTTAAAGTACTGCTTCAGGAACCCACCTAATAGTCCATCTAAAAACATGAAGGTTTTATATGTTACGTAAATCACGAGTATGATTGGTACGATCGTTAATATACCATTCACAAAGCTCTTTAATATACTTTTCATTTTATATAACTCCTAACCTCTTAATATAAAAACATTACAATGTTTATTCGCTTTTGACAAGAGATACACTGTCCGCCTAAACTTTTTCGAAAAAATGGGCATATACACATGCGGGACAAGAACCTACTACATATTGTGGATAGTGTAAAAGGAAAGCTTAATTAGGAGGTATAAACTTATGCATTACGGACATGGATGTGACCCTTGTTACCCTGGTTACGGGTACCCTACAGCTGTTGCGCCTGCAGCGGTTGGACCAGTTGGATGTGGATATGGTGGCGGTTTTGCATTAATCGTTGTCCTTTTCATTCTACTCATCATCATCGGTGCTAGTTTCTACGGAAAAGGATGCTAATATAAACAAAAGCTCGAGCGATAGTTGCTCGAGCTTTTGTTTGTTTACATAGTAAAAATACGAACATTATTTTTATCTATATAAAAATTGTTCGTATTTTTGTTGACTGAATAATCTATATTTGGTATATTTACACATGGTTAATGGAAATACGAATATAGATAGTAGCCTCGGAGGGAATACCTTGAAAACAAATTATGATGTTATCGTTGTTGGAGCAGGTCCAGCTGGGATTTTTACTTGTTATGAACTTACATTAAAAATGCCGGAAGCATCCATATTACTAATTGATAAAGGTCACGACATATATAAAAGAAACTGTCCCATTTTACAAAAAAAAATCGATAAATGTCCACCAGCAGCTGGTAGGAAGGAATTTGCTGGGTGTCTACCTGCGTGTTCTATTACCAATGGATTTGGGGGAGCTGGTGCATACTCAGATGGAAAGTTTAATATAACAAGTGAGTTTGGTGGCTGGATGACGGATTATTTACCAGATTCACAGGTTGTTGATTTAATAAATTACGTGGACCGGATCAACCTTGATCATGGAGCCACAGAAAGCATCACTGACCCTTTAACTGATAAAGTTAGAGATATCGAGAGACGTGGATATGCTGCTGGCTTAAAGCTTCTGCGTGCTCAAGTAAGACACTTAGGAACAGAACAAAACCTACAAATCCTTCAAAGCATTTACGAATACTTAAAAACAAAGATTGATATGGTCTACAAGGCAGAAGTTGAGGACTTAATCACAGAAAACACGCCAGAAGGTCATAAGGTAACTGGAATTAAATTAAAAGCAGGGGAAAGCTTATCTGCTGAAAAAGTGGTGGTTGCTCCAGGACGCGACGGTTCGGTATGGCTGGCTAAGCTATTAAAATCAAGACGTTTAAAAATGATTAATAATCAAGTGGATATTGGTGTTCGTGTAGAAACATCAAATATTGTTATGGAAGAAATTAATGAGCATCTGTATGAAGGGAAATTTACGTTTAATACTTCGGTTGGTACACGGGTTAGAACATTCTGTAGCAATCCTTCAGGACATGTCGTTGTTGAGAATCACTCTGGAATCATGTTGGCGAACGGTCATGCATACAAGGACCCTAAATTAGGTAGCCCAAATACGAACTTTGCTTTACTAGTATCTCATACCTTCTCTGATCCTTTTGATAAGCCAAATGAGTATGCACATGAAATTTCTAGACTAGCCAATAGTTTATCTAACGGTGGACTAATTGTTCAAAAGTACGGAGATATTTTAAATGGACGCCGTTCCACTGAAAAGCGTATTAAAGAGGGCTTTTTAGAGCCGACACTTAAAGAAGCGGTACCGGGAGATCTAGGGTTAGTGCTTCCATATAATACACTGAAGAGTTTAATCGAAATGACAGAAGCGCTAAATCATGTATCGCCAGGTCTTGCTTCTGAGCACACATTATTCTACGGTGTGGAAGCGAAGTTTTACTCCGCACGACCAAAGCTAAATGATCGTTTTGAAACGGAAATTAGCGGGCTTTATGTTGGTGGAGATGGAGCAGGGATCACTCGCGGACTCGCTCAAGCTAGTGCATGTGGCGTTTGGATTGCTAGAGATATCGTTGAGAAATCAACAAAAAGAACAAACACGGAACCAGTTTTGGTATAATAAGATGGACCTGTCAAAAGATGGCAGGTCCTTTTTATCTATTATTTATAAAGGGGGATGGATTGTGGTGGTGATGGTTCCACGGCGATTACAACCGGGTGATGAGGTTAGAGTCATATCACCTTCAAGAAGTATGGCCATATTAAAGGAAAAACAGGTGGATATATCAAGAAGCCGATTAGAAGCATTAGGCTTTCATGTAACGTTTGGAAAACATGTACATACACACGATGAGTTTTTTAGTACCTCCATCGAGGAGCGGATAGAAGATTTGCATAACGCATTTCTTGATCAGAACGTAAAAGGGATTTTTACCGCAATAGGCGGTTATAACGCGAATCAACTGCTTAAATATATAGATTTTAACATCATAAAAAATAATCCTAAGGTGCTTATAGGTTATAGTGATATTACGGCTTTAAATTTATCTATCTATCAAAAGACGGGGTTGGTTACATATTCCGGTCCACATTTTTCTTCCTTTGGAATGAAGCATGGTTTTGAATATACAATGGATTCCTTTATCCAAGCGGTTACAAATGATGCGCCTTATGAAGTATCTCCTTCTGAGTTTTGGAGTGATGATCCTTGGTATTTAGACCAAGAGGATCGCCATTTTCATGAGCAAAAGGAATACCTAGTTCTACAAGAAGGAAACGCAGAAGGTCTACTTATTGGAGGTAATCTGTGTACCTTGAATCTGCTTCAGGGTACCGAATTTATGCCTTCCCTCAAAGGAAGTATCCTGTTTATTGAAGATGATTACGAGTCACATGCCCTTACCTTTGATCGAGACTTGCAATCGGTTTTGCATTTACCTGGTGCCGAAGACATCCAAGCCATACTAATTGGAAGATTTCAAAAGGATTCACAGGTGACAGAGGAAGCATTACGGAAAATAATTTCGTCAAAGAGGGAGATTTCCCACATACCCGTTATCGCAAATGTGAACTTTGGACATGTCAGTCCTATAGCCACCATTCCAATTGGTGGAAAAGCAACCATTGAAGCTAGACAAGGTAGCTGCTTTATTCAAATTGAACAATCATAAAATTGGCTAACGGTCATCATAAGTCTGGTGAAGACCGTTAGCGCTTGATGCTTAAGATATATCAAAAATCTTACCAATAAAAAGAACCCGCTACTGCATTCGGGCTCCTCACACTATATTCAATCCGGCATGACCGTTACAATTTGACATATACGTACAAAAAATACTTTATCCCCCACTTGCATGGCGATATGGTCTGGTTTTACATCCATTAATGTCCCTCTTAATGTATCTTTCACCGTTTCAACTACTAACATCTTTCCCATTACACTTTGTAGAGTTTGAACAACAAACGGTTCATACGTAAACATTGGCACAGGTTGTGACATTTGATTAGGTACATTCATAGGTGCTTGAGATGTCATTGATTCCATTGATGGCATCGGATTCAAAGTTGGATTCTGTCTGAAATACATTAATTTTCCTCCTCAATTTCAATTCCATAAAGAATATGTAAAAAGTAGAACATTGGAGTAAAATTTACAGGAAAATGGGCTCTAATATCTTTTGCAAAGAAAGATTTCCTCTTCTTACTCATACAATCTTATAAGGCATCGCTTACGCTTGTATGAACGGGGGAGTCAAATGGAGCATTCATATTTAATTAAACCGTTGCTTGATGCGGTATATCCAACAATAGATTATGGGAAGGGCATTTATTTATATGACAAGGAAGGGAAGAGGTATGTCGATGCTTCATCCGGTGCGGTAACAGCCAATATTGGTCATGGTGTACCGGAAATTATCGATGCGATGGTTCAACAAGCAAAGCGGGTGTCCTTTGTCTACCGATCGCAGTTTACTAGTGAAGCAGCGGAAGCACTTGCTGGAAAAATAGCAGAACAATGTGTTGGGTCTTTGAACTGGAGTTTTTTTGTAAATAGTGGCTCAGAAGCAACTGAGACTGCTATGAAAATAGCCATACAGCATTGGCAGGAAAAAGGGGTTAAAACGAAAAATAAAATCCTTTCTCGATGGGTTAGCTATCATGGTATCACGCTTGGTGCGTTATCGATGTCAGGTCATACATTGAGGCGAGCAAGATTCGTCCCTCTACTTGAGGATTTTCCCGCCATACAACCTCCTTATTGTTACCGTTGTCCATATAATTTAGAGCCCACCTCCTGTAAGTTTGCCTGTGCATCTGAACTGGAAAATGTAATTGGAAAAATAGGAGCAGACCAAATTGCCGCTTTTATTGCGGAGCCAGTGATTGGGGCTGCAGGTGGGGCAATATCACCACCGGAAGGGTATTACAAAGTAATAAAAGAAATATGTGACCGACATCAAATTCTATTTATCGCTGATGAAGTAATGACTGGATTTGGCCGGACAGGCAAAATGCTAGCATGTGAGCATTGGGGAGTCGAGCCAGATATAGTCGCGCTCGGTAAAGGAATGGGAGCTGGTTATGCCCCTATTGCTGCTGCTTTAGTCAGTGACAAAGTGATGGAACCAATCTTGGCTGGAACAAAAAGTGTAATGAGTGGTCACACTCTAAGTGCAAACCCACAATCATGCGCGGTTTCTCTAGCGGTCATGGAATATTTACAAAATAATAGAATTATAGAGCAAGTTGAATTGAAGGGCTTTTATTTATTTCATCATTTACAAGAAATAAAAGAAGAATTTTCATTTATCGGAGATATTCGGGGCAAAGGATTGTTAATCGGGATTGAATTTGTTCAATCGGTAGAAAATAAAGAGCCTTTTCCAAGAGAAGATCAAGTGACAAATAAAATGATTCAGCTTGGGGCTAACAATGGCTTACTGCTTTACCCTTCAGCAGCTGGACTTGATGGAATTCATGGTGATGCTATTATCCTTGCTCCGCCCCTGACGATTTCTAAGGATGAAATCGATGAATTATTAATTCTTCTGCGTAAAACCTTCCTAGACTTTTCCAATGAGTTTTTAGAGGGGGGGAGGTAAATCATGAAAAATCGCTTCAACAAAATTACGACAGTAGAAAAAGTATTAGATTTATTTCATGACGGTGGAACGATTATGTTTGGCGGTTTTGGAGGGGTTGGGTCTCCGCCATCTATTATTGAAGGAATGCTCAATAAAGGGATTAAGGATTTAACACTTATTGGAAATGATACCGGATTTCCACATATAGGGATAGGGAGGCTTGTAGCAAACAAACGAGTAAAAAAAGTCATTGCTTCTCATATTGGGTCCAATCCTGTTGCTGGACAACTAATGACTGAAGGAAGTCTTGAAGTCGAATTTTCACCTCAAGGAACGTTAGTAGAGCGAATTAGAGCGGGTGGCGTAGGAATTCCAGCTTTTCTAACAGATATTGGAATGGACAGTGACTTTGTGTCAACCAATAAAGAGAAAGTTGTGTTAGAGGGAAAAAGTTATTTACTAGAGAAAGCATTAAGTGCGCCTATATCGATTGTCTATGCGAAGAAGGCAGATGAATACGGCAATCTTATTTATGATAAAAGTGCAAGAAATACCAATCCTCTGGTAGCGATGGCTGGAGATATTACGATCGCAGAGGTGGAGGAAATCGTTGAAGTGGGTGAACTCCATCCGGATGAAATCGTCACACCTGGAGTGTTTGTCAATTATATTGTACCGACGGAAGGGGTGAACTGGAAATGGGTATGGGAATAGGTATCCGTGATCAAATGGCAAAAAGAGCTGCGGCAGAAATCAAAGAAGGCATGGTGGTCAATTTAGGGATTGGCATTCCCTCGCTTGTTCCAAATCATCTAACGTCAGACATAAATGTCATGTTTCATGCGGAGAATGGAATTGTTGGGATGGGGCCTTCACCAGAACATGGGGAAGAGGATGAAAACCTTTGTAATGCTGGAGGATACCCGGTTAGTTTAGTTAGTGGTGGTTCTTACTGTGATAGTGTCATTGCATTTGGAATGATACGTAGGGGAATCGTGGATATCACCATTTTAGGAGCATTGCAGGTAAGTGAAAAAGGAGATTTAGCGAACTGGATTGTTCCAGGTAAAAAAATACCTGGTATGGGCGGTGCGATGGAGCTTGCACAGAAAGCGCAAAAGGTGATCGTATTAATGAATCATACGGATAAAGTGGGAAATAGCAAAATTGTAAAAGAATGCACTTTTCCATTAACCTCTCGGGCATGTGTGGATATGATTATCACGGATATGGCCGTCTTTCATGTGACTGATAAAGGTTTAGTATTAAGTGAGGTTTTTCATCCATATACATTGGATCAAGTTCGAGAGTCTACCAATTGTTCATTTTTTTGTAAGTAACACAATAGATAAAGGGGCGAAGAGGGATGGAAGAGGAGCTTCGCAAAGTTAGAAAGTGGATTAAAAGGAATCGCGTACATGCAACTAGACTTCTTCAAAAGCTTGTACAAGAGGGAAGTGTAAGGGGGAAGGAAGCGGCTGCTCAAGCAATTATTATTGAAAAGTGTCGAGAACTAGGTCTTCAGCTCGACATTTGGGAGATTGGTGATAAGACCCTTATGAACCATCCTGCTTACTGCTCGGATCGAAAGGATTATACTGGGAATCCGAATGTTGTTGGTATTTTGAAGGGTACTGGAAATGGCAAATCATTAATTCTAAACGGTCATATTGATGTGGTGCCAGAAAATAACTTGGACGAGTGGAAGAATGACCCTTTTAGTGGCTTTATCGAAGAGGGAAGATTATATGGTCGTGGTTCCACAGACATGAAGGGAGGAACGGTGGCCCTTATTCTTGCGATGGAATCGATTATAGCAGCGGAGATTCAGCTGAAAGGGGATATCATCTTCCAAAGTGTGATTGAAGAAGAAAGTGGAGGTGCGGGAACCTTGGCTGCCGTGCTAAGGGGATATCGGGCGGATGGAGCGATTATTCCTGAGCCTACAAATCTAAAAATCTTTCCAAAGCAACAAGGCTCTATGTGGTTTCGTGTGACAGTTAAAGGACGCTCAGCACATGGGGGTACTAGGTACGAAGGGGTAAATGCAATTGAAAAAGGAATATTGGTGATCAATCAATTGAATGAGCTAGAAAAGGTTCGGAATAGTAGAATTGTAGATCCATTATATAAAAATATACTCATTCCCATCCCGATAAATATCGGGAAAATTCATAGCGGGGATTGGCCATCCTCCGTTCCAGATATTTGTATAATAGAGGGAAGAATTGGTGTAGCACCAGACGAAAAAATGTCTTCCGTTCAGGCTGAACTAGAACATTCATTGCAGGAGCTCGAAAAGAAGGACATTTGGTTTAAAGACTATCCAACCACGGTTGAGTGGTTTGGTGGAAGGTGGATCCCAGGTGATTTAGAAATAGAACATCCGTTACTTACTACTCTTGAGTCATCCTATCGGGAAGTTATGGGATCTTCCCCTGTTATTGAAGCTTCCCCATGGGGTACAGATGGAGGAGTACTATCAAAAATTGGAGATATTCCAGTGGTGATTTTCGGTCCAGGCGTAACAGAGGTCGCTCATGATGCGAACGAATATATTGTTTTAGAAGATTTATTTACCAGTGCTGATATCATTGCTACTACCATCCTGAATTGGTGTGAAGTAAGTAGAAGTGATTAGATAGATTGTATAGAAATAATGAATAAAGTCTGACCAAGTATTTGGTCGGGCTTTCCCTTTAGGAGGAGATGCGATGAATCAGTTGCCAGCTTTTCGTACCGTTGAGGAAAGTGGGATTCGATTCGAAGTTTACATGGACGTTTTTAATAAGCGTGTACGAGTGGATCATTATGTTGGGGACCCCTACCTCGTCATCCAAACTACTGAAGAGCTTGCAAAACAGGCGAATAGTGAAAAAATAATTATTAAAGGAAAATTTGAGGACTACAAAATATTTTTAGAAAAGGGATATCGGAATGAAGCGATCATAGATGGGTATTTTTTAGGATCAGATGGATATTTTTTTTGTAAATACCTTGAGCCGGACAGAGCTTTTACCGCTCATCTTCAAGTGGAAGAAGATATCATTGCTTCTGTCCAGCATCTAAAGAGGTCGTCACAAGTGATTATGCCACCAGCAGAATACAAGATTATGAAAGTGGGTGAGAAGGAAGCCGAAATGCTTTCGGATTTGTATCGAGAGGTATTTCAAATTTATCCCACTCCCCTGCATGATCCCGAATATGTGAAAAAGACAATGAATGAAGGA
Organism: Robertmurraya mesotrionivorans; assembly: GCF_050971805.1. Classification (NCBI taxonomy): domain Bacteria; kingdom Bacillati; phylum Bacillota; class Bacilli; order Caryophanales; family Bacillaceae; genus Robertmurraya; species Robertmurraya mesotrionivorans. The sequence goes on from NZ_JBPCCH010000001.1 coordinate 772,789, forward strand.
ACCATCTACTATGCCTTTATGTATCAACAAGAAATGATTAGTGCCGCATCTGCTGAAGTGAATTACTTGTTTCGTAACGCAGAATTAACGGATTGTGCGACTAAGAAGGAACATCGGAAATTTGGATTAATGAAGATCCTATTGAAAAAGCTTGAAGAAGACTTATTTGAACAACAAATCTACTGTTCCTACTCTATAGCAAGGTCGCTTTCCTTTGGAATGAATGCCGTTCTCCACCAATTAGGCTATCAATACCGAGGACGGTTAGTGAACAATTGTTACATTTTTGATAAGCTGGAAGACATGAATGTTTGGGTGAAAAATTTATCCACCTACCAAGCTGCCGAAAATTAATATAAAGTGACAGTTTTTCGGCACTTAGGCATATATATGCTTTAGGTGGGTGATGATGATGTTTGAAACAAGCAGTATTTCAATCGAAGTAGTGACGGAAATCTTAAAGGGCGTTGATGAGGGGATTCACGTTGTGGATCTAAACGGCAAGACGATTTTTTATAACGAAGTGGCCGCCCAACACGATGGGTTAACGGTGGGTGAAGTAATAGGGAAGCCGTTATTGGAAGTGTTTCCATCGTTAACAGAAAAGACGAGTACGTTATTAAGAGTACTGAAGTCTAGAAAAGAAATTGTGAATGTGGCTCAATCTTATTCCAATATTCATGGAAAAAAGATTGAAACGATCAACTCAACAATTCCTATTTGTGTACACGGCGATTTTTTTGGTGCGATGGAAATAGCAAAGGATTATTCCAGCATTAAAAGATTGTCTGAACAATTATTGGATTTACAAAAAGAAAACCAAGTGATGAATTCAAAGAAAAAAAGCAAAAGCTCCGTTAAGTATACCTTTGATGATTTACTAACAGAAAATAATGAGTTTCTTCAATTAAAAAAAGAAGCTTATAAGCTAGCAAAATCGCAATCATCGATATTAGTTTATGGAGAAAGTGGAACGGGGAAAGAATTATTTGTTCAAGGGATACACGATGCCTCTGTTCGAAGGAATGCCCCATTTATTGTTCAAAATTGTGCTGCCATTCCAGAAACATTACTTGAGAGCATTCTTTTTGGTACAGCAAAAGGGAGTTATACGGGAGCAATTGATCGACCTGGATTGTTTGAGCTTGCGGATGGAGGGACGCTGTTTTTGGATGAGCTTCATGCCATGCCGATTGATTTGCAGGCAAAGCTATTACGTGTTCTTGAAGATGGAATGATTCGGCGAATTGGCTCTTCGAAAAGTGTACAGGTAGACGTCCGTGTGATTGCTGCAATGAATGTTCATCCGAGAAAAGCACTGGAAGAAAATCTGATAAGAACGGATATCTTTTACCGGTTAAATGTACTAACGTTTGAACTATTGCCGCTCCGGAAAAGACCAGAAGACATTAAATTTTTATCGAAAAAATTTCTCGATTATTATAATGGAGTTCTTCATAAAAATATACAAGGTGTGTCTACTGAAGTTATGAACATATTTCACTCCTATGATTGGCCAGGGAATGTTCGGGAGCTCAAGCATACGATTGAGTATATGATGAATGTTTGTGAAGATACAAATTTGGGTATGGAACATCTACCTGCTATGCTGAAAGGAAATGCCACTGTTTTTAGAAGAGTCATCAAAAGTTATTCTCTAAAGGAACAAATACACGAGTTTGAAAAGAATATGATTTGTAACGCTCTTGAGCAAACGAGTGGAAATATAAAGCAAGCCGCAAAACTATTGGAAATCCCAAGACAAACCCTTCAATACAAAATTCAAAAGTACGAGTTGCAAGGTGCCGAGTAATCGGCACCTTTTTGTATGGAATTATATGAGTAAGTGCTCATGAAAGAGAAAAATGAGGTTGATCGGTAACAGAAAGATTGTTTCAGTGCCAGTAGAAGAGAAAAATATAGCTTAGTGGTAACTGAACTGGTGTTTCAGTGCCCGTAGAAGAGAAAAATATAGCTTTGCGGTAACTGAACCGGTGTTTCAATGCCTTTGAAGCAATAAAAAGCATCCCAACGGTAACTGAAAGGTCCCTTCAAAACAGCGCCTCCACTTATTAAGTTTTGGCACAAAACTTGCATGGTTTATGTAAAGCATGTTTGGGAGGAATGAAGAATGAAACATTCATTATATAAACCAGATCGTCATTGGTCTTCGATAGAGCTTTGGAAGGATGTTACGGAGGAGCAGTGGAATGATTGGATTTGGCAGCTGACCAATACGATTCGAACATTGGATGATTTACGAAAAGTTATTAACCTAACCCCTGATGAAGAAGAAGGAGTTAAGATCTCAACAAAAACCATTCCACTAAATATTACTCCATATTATGCATCGTTAATGAATCCGGATGATCCAAGATGTCCGATTAGAATGCAGTCTGTTCCTATTTCGCAAGAGATTGTTAAAACAAGATACGATCTGGAGGATCCTCTCCACGAAGATGAAGATTCCCCAACACCAGGTTTGACACATCGTTATCCAGATCGAGTGTTATTCCTCGTGACAAACCAATGCTCGATGTATTGTCGCTACTGTACGAGACGCCGCTTTTCCGGTCAAATCGGGATGGGAGTTCCGAAAAAGCAATTAGACGGGGCAATCAGTTATATACGAAATACGCCACAAATAAGAGATGTTCTCATCTCTGGTGGAGATGGACTTTTAATCAATGATAATGTACTTGAATATATCTTAAAGAATTTAAGAGAGATTGATCACGTTGAAATCATAAGAATAGGTACTAGAGCACCAGTTGTATTTCCACAGCGGATCACAGAAAATCTGTGTAATATCTTAAAGAAGTACCACCCAGTTTGGTTGAATACTCACTTTAATACATCGATTGAAATTACAGAGGAATCTAAAAAGGCGTGCGAAATGTTAGCAAACGCAGGAGTACCAATCGGAAACCAATCGGTGATCCTAGCAGGTATTAACGACTCTGTCCCAATCATGAAAAAGCTCATGCACGATTTAGTAAAGATTAGAGTTCGCCCCTATTATATTTACCAATGTGATCTTTCGGAAGGCATCGGTCATTTTCGAGCACCTGTTTCAAAAGGCTTAGAAATCATTGAAGGGTTACGAGGGCACACGTCTGGATATGCAGTCCCTACCTTTGTTTGTGATGCTCCCGGCGGCGGAGGAAAGATCGCTCTTCAGCCGAATTATCTCATTTCGCAAAGTGCTGACAAAGTGGTACTACGTAACTTTGAAGGTGTTATCACTTCTTATCCGGAGCCTCAGAACTATGTATCTGGTAGAGCGGAGGATTATTTCAAAAGTATATATTCTGATTATGAAAAGTACAAATCAGAAGTCGGAATTTCTGCACTTATGAACGACAGTAAATTCAACCTCGTCCCGGAAGATTTACAGCGGTTAGACAGAAGACAAAAATATCAAGAAGACCAGAATCACTCCTCGTTAAAGGAAAAACGTCAAAAGCGTGATGAACTAAAAGAAAAGAAATTCCAAGCACAGCAACAAAAATCTAGCGGACTGTCTACTCAAGAAACAGACTAAACTTTAAAGGAGTAGTGATTAGTGGATATGAGATGCGAATGGTGTGAAGGGAAGGCAAGTATCGGTGAAAGCTCTGTATATTGGGAGCTACCAGATGGATCAAGGGCAATTGAAATTACTTTAACACCTGCCATTATCTGTCTCGAATGTGAAATGGTTTATCAGGAAGAAAAGGTAATTAAGGAAATAGAGGATCAATTGTTTTTGGTTGATACAAGACAAATCGGCAGTACTATAAGTTTTAAGGAACTAATGGAACTACCTAGATTGTTAAAGAGAAATTATTTTGATTTTTCTTCTTAGTGTGACCCTATTAATAATTGGCACTCAGCTATGTGTGCCTTTGTCATGATGAAAAATCTATTGATTTGATATACGGAAAAATAACTAGCAGATAGTATCTTTTTTGAGAATAGTCGAGAAAAATTACTACTTATTGATAGAAAGCCTATTTTTATGGTTAAACATCACGTTATAATTCTTGTTTTCATATCATGACATAGACTTTAAATAAATAATTAAGGAGAGATACCTTTGCCATTTCACTTTTATCCTGTTCGACCTCCTCGTTATTATCCAGGATATGGGTATTATCCTGGGTATGGATATTATCCTGGATATGGCTATTATCCTGCACCCGGCTTTTACACTATCGGTTATACTGGACCACCTACTGGTTCGTGGACGCATGATGGACAATGGAATCCAGTTTAAGGAAGTATTATTAAAAAGTTGCTATAAATCCAATTAAGTTGTTTTAAAGAAGCCGTAGTGCTGTATTATTAAAAAAATAAGAGATCTCGCAAATAAGTGGATCTCTTTTTCATATGTGTCCATTCTGTATACGAACAAACTTCTTTTCTAATCAAAACTCTAAGTAAAGAGGATGTATCTTAGAGTTATACATAAACCCCATTTGTGGTTACAACACAATGTTCTGACCCTTTTGGAAACTTTATTTATAAAAATCCAGATGACTTTCTAATGAATCATAATGCTTTAATGTGTAATTTTTTACGTGACATATTAAAGTAATGAAAAATCAAATTTCATCTTACTCAATAATATCATGGTCTTTTAATTGTATAATTCGGTAATATTATAAATTTTTTCTAAGTATATTAAACTAAATTGTCCAATTGTTAGGGGGAATAACGATTGATATATAATTCCATAAGCAAAGATGACATGTCATCTTTGCTTAATTATTTTAATAATAGATGGATTGAAATAGGTTTAACTAACGGTTATTTTCTAAATTTTTATTTTACCGATTTGAATCAATATTATATAGGTGGTTATCTGTCTCGGGGATCATATAAAACCATTTCTTATATACCTTCAATTCCAAGTATGTATCTATATGATTGTTTATCCCAAAAAACTCAACATAACATGCTATATAAACATATAAACAAATGGGTATTACTAGGTTTTCAAAGGTCTAAATATTTAAGCTTTTTCCTGACATATATAGATGAAAATTTTATAGGTGGGTATTTAACAAGAAACATGATTAGGACCATTGATCTTTCTATTGTACATTACCAAATCTTCTTTGAAGAATATGATCGTCGATTTATGCCAAAGTTGATCTCACAAAATAGCCAAATACCAATAAAAGAACGTGAAAAACGGATACAAATTGTTAAGCGTGCGGAACGAGCTCTATTTAAACGTCTTGAAATTCGAGCATTAGCTTCTAAATATGGGAAAATCCTTAATCTTAATGACATGCCAAGTTTAGATATAATAGATGTTAAATATCTTTCGGATAAACAATTAGACCTTTATAAAGAGTTTTTTTTAGATGAGAACGGAAAATTAGACTACGTGAGAATTCAAACATGTTTTGAACTATTTGCTAACGGACAAATTCAAGGTAATAAATATCCTGGAAATTTACAACCCAACTCTGCAGGAGACTTTTTATTCGCTGAGTTTGCGCTTCAAGCCATTGATTTCAAAATAAATTTAGAAGCTTGGTCTGAATTATTAAAAACTTTTGTTAAAACGCAAGAAATCTTTATTCAAGTGTATAGACCCAATGGGATTAGAAATCCTAAATTGACTGACTATAAATATTCTAATTTTAAATATTATAAACAAGTCAGCGATAAACAAAAGGTAACGCTAAGAAACAAATATGATAATATGTCAAAAAATGAATTAGAACAGTCCTATAATAAAAATTTAAAACATGCACAATTTGTTAATTCGTTAGTATGGTAATAGCTTCCTCCAATTAATATTTACATATAGAATTAAGGTTACAGTCTTATTAGACTGTCTACCTCTATAATTGTTTTTTTTCTCGGAAAATATATGTAATGGTATTGGAGGGAGGAATCTAAAATTGTTTTTAGAGTGTATTTCAGATCATGCAAATTCACTTCATTTTGCATTAAATAATAATTTATCTAAGACTAGAAAGTTAGTGCTTGTTGCTCTACTAAGTAGTGTTGGGGCAATATTACAATCGACAGGTGGTTTTCTTTTGGGAGTTGGCTTTTTTCTTAGTCCGTTAGCTACAGCTCCTATTATATTTTGTTCAATAATATCCAACTTTTTTAGCTTTTATTCATATATTTTAACGATTCTGTTGCTTGTAATTTTACAACCAAGTGAATTATTAGTATTTACTTTCACAACTGGTATGTTAGGTATAGGAATTGGTATATCCTTTCGTTATTTTAAAAGGAGAATTTATATCATATTAATGGGAATGGCTGTTTTGTCCATTGGAATTTTTATTTTATTATATATTTTAAAGTTTCCTATTCTAGGGTCAACAATCCCAACTTCATTTCAAACTAAGAATGTTTTGTCAATCTTATTGTTTACCTTTATGTACAGTTGGGTCTGGGTAGAGATTAGTTATACTAGTTTTAGAAAATTAAAAACATATTTAAACTAAGTATTTGAAAACATTTAGTTGCTTTCATCCACCGTGTATCTATTTAAAGCAAGAATTACTTCAGGCAAAAAAAGATATATTGGGCTAGTCTATTCAACTGAATACGTATTAGAGATGATTGATCAAGGTGAACTTTAAATGCAATTAAATTTAAGCAATCAAGACAAGAAGGATAGCAAGGATATTAATAAGGAATTACTTTGACTTTACAAGTTAAGATGGTAAAAGACTTGCCTTTTCCAAAATACCTATAGTAAGGTTACAGGGAAACCATTTGTGAAAGGCGTGTCCTAAATTTTGAGAAAATCGTTCTATCACTTTTTAATGAAATATAGGCATCCAGCACCAAAGGATGCCATTAGTCGATTTGCCAATGATGCCTATGTAGATCATAGCTTTCCGAAGACATCAACTGACTATAGTGAATTATCCTCCTATTTGGAGTTAAATGGCCATTACTTAGAGAGCATGTCTGTATTTGATGACGTATGGGATTTATATATAAATGACTAGGTCATAAACTAAATTTGAATAAAAACGGTTGACACGTTTCTTCTATGAAGAGACGTTTTTTTATTGCTTGCATATACTATTGTAATCAGTAACCACGACAAACATTTGGGGTGAACCATTGACATGAGTGAGAAAAAAAAACCAAAGTATAAAATCGGTGATACTGTCGTGGTCACCATGTATGGTACGGTAGGCAAAGTAACAAATCTAAAGTGGCTTGATGGAATGTATGTATATGAAATAAATAAGAGTGAAGGATTATACATGGAATCAAGTCTCCAAATGCTTTCCGATTATGAAGGTGATCCGATCGAAAGAGAAGAGATTGATATAGAATACAAGTTTTTTATTGGCGATCTTGTCCAAGTGAAAGGTTATGGGGCGGATTTGTTTAAGGTAGTTGGTTTTCGAACAGAAATCTGGCGTTATAAGGAGGATGCATGGGAGGACGTAATTTATGAGCTCTCACGTATCAGTGATGGGGAATGGCTAGAAGCGAATGAAGATGAGTTGACGCTGATTGCAGATGCCGATAGCGCAGATACGTTTATACAAAAGCTTGGACTTTTGTATTCACTAGATAAGAAGAAAAAAACTCTTAAACTACCTGAACCGAAAAATGTCTATAGAAAAGCTGAAAGAGAAATATTAAATGAAAAAAAACAATCAAGTGAAATGATTGATGCCTTATTAGACTTGTATAATGACTATCGTATACTGTATGAAATGTTTCATGATGAAGATTATGTAAAAGTCATGAAGCTAGTATTAAAAAAACTTCAACAGTTAAAGACGAACGATGGGAAAAGCAATGTGTAATCAGTTTAAATAAAAGAAGATGAAATAAATAAAAAGCGGAATTCCTGTCCAAATAGCTCCTTGAAAAAAGAAAGATGTAATCTTCTCAAATGAATTCATTAATACACTTTCTTCACTATTTATATCCTCACTAAATGATTGAAACAACTTTGAAAAGGTTGTCATAAGAACTCCTCCTAGAATCTTTGTTTGTATTTCATCTTTATGCTTGTCCAACTAAAAACATTCCAAACGTATGAAAAGAAAATTTGAACAAAGGTGCTGTATTTTTAAGGGAATTAGCATGAAAAGGCTTTATGCAACATACATTTTGAACAAAAGGGGGGCGAGTCAATGAAGGAGATTGAGGTATTCATCGACACAGATGAAATAGCAGAGTTTTTCTTTCAAGAGCTGATGAAAAGGGGCTATGTACCCTCAGAAGGCGAAGTGGAAGAACTCGCTGATATTACTTTCGAATACTTAATCGAAAAATGCATTATAGATGAAGAAATCGAAGATGAATAGCTTAAGAAAATCATTGTATAACCCCAATAAAAAGGACGAAGCGATTAGCTTCGTCCTTTCATTATGATTCAGAAATGTTGTCCAGGGCAGAATACAAAAGATAATGACGCAAAGCGACTACCGTTAAATCATATTCAGTCACCTCTGGAAGTTCATTGAAAAACGATAAAACATTCATGTTTTTTGGATGAAACCAGTCAACTTTATTTGTATACTGATGCGTCACATCTTCCCAAACACTTTCAAGGGCGGGACTAAGCAGTTTTTCATTGGCGTTCTCCAGTTTCGTAAATAGAAAATCCCAGTAGTCACTTCTAGAACCCGTATGCGGTTGATTGTGAGCAAATTTAATTGTTTCTGATATATAGCGTTCTTCGAATAAAATTTGATAAAGCTCCTTCCCTAGTTCAACCCGCTTTTTCACATGTTCAAATTCCCTAACCGTCTTTCCACTAAGGCGATACCGGTATTTCTTTGAAAGTTTGTATGGAATAAAGATCGTTGTAAATCCAAGATTTTCTTGTAATTTGTAGGGTAGCTCTTGAAGAAGAGAGGTGGATTGATAAATTCCTTTGATCACTCGTTCCTCTAACATAAATTGTTCATTAATAATCATGGCTACGGTTATTCCCTTTGAATTCTTTTTTAAATAAAATTCGTTCCAAAAGGGTTGCATAAATGTTGATACATGAAACGCAGATAATAGGTGGAAAAGAGGTTTTCCTATTCTCTTGCTGTATTCATAAAGAAGCAATTGTGGAAAGGCATCTTGAAAAATGAATGCATTTGATCGTTCGAGGAATAAAAAGTAGCGATTTATTTGAGAAATAGACAGGAAGTCCTTTAAATAAGAGCTCTTTAAGTCGGTCATGTAATATCCCCCATTTCGGGACACGATATGAGCCAGGAAGGACCAATGAACCTCTTGATTTCTGGTGAAAAACTCATAATATGCTTGGGTTCTCGTGATGTTATTTTTGTTATACGCATGAGTTTCTTTTGTAATTTGTGCGACGATGTTTTTTTCTTTTTGATTCGTATAAAGAATTGGCGACGGGGAAAGTATGTTTAATTGTTCGATAAACATTGATTTTTCCTTTAAACTATATATCTCTTTACGTTTAATCGATGGAAGCATCAAGAGGGAAATCTTTTCTTGAAGAAGACCCAAAAAAGGAATAGAAGAAAAATTCATATTTTGCCACCTTTCTATGAAACCTTCCATGCGAAGTAACGTATATATTTATATCAACCATTAGGAGGATTGTGTGATGTTAAAAAAAATCCTAAAGTCAATATTGGGAAGTTCTCATCATCGAAAGTATAGTTCAAGTGATTATTACAAGCGTCGGAATATGCATAAACATAGCCATTACGGTCATGCACATTATAAAAGAAAACATAAAAGCAGCTTTTTTAGCTCGAAAAGCTTTTTTAGCAGTTAGTATCATATATGAAAAAAGGTCGTAAAACATGATGATTTTTAAGCCTGTTGTCTTGGCCTTCTCTTCACTAATTGATAAGGAATTAGCTGAGGGAGAGAAAATCAATGAGCGTTATATAATAGAAAAGTTTTTAGGAATGGGCAGCTATGGTCATAGTTATCTCGTTTATGATTCCTATTTAGAAAAAAAAGTTGTTTTAAAGCTAGTTCGATTTCATAAAAGGATCACAAAAAAGGGAATACGAATTCATCAGTATGAAATTGAGATACTGAAAAGCTTACAGCATTCCTCTTTTCCTACCGTTTTTGATGAAGGGATGTGGGGAAGGATTCCTTTTTTTACGATGGAGTTTATCCACGGAAAAACATTTGAGCAGCTTATCTTTACCGACGGACAGAGGTTTACTGAAGAAGAGTCTTTGGTATATGGATTAAAGCTTCTTGAACGAATAGAGTACCTTCATCAAAAAGGCATCGTCCATAGAGACTTAAGAATTCCAAATATAATGCTTGAAGGAGATGACTTAAAAGTAATAGATTTTGGATTGGCGAAGTGGTTATCACATGCTGACAATAAAAAGAGGGAACTGAAAAGCGAGATATCTCCTCGGGCTGATTACTTTCAGCTAGGCCATTTTCTCCTGTTTTTGCTTTATTCGAATTATGAGACAAATGGTAGTGAAAAGGAACGACCATGGGACGAAGAGTTATCATTATCTATAGAAACCAATCAGTTAATCAAAAGATTACTTCAAGTCGACGAACCTTTTGAAACGATAAATGAACTTAAAACTTGTTTTTTACATGCAGTGAATAAAGGGAGGAATAAACATGTCACTTTTTAATAAAGTATTTGCAAGTATTGGGATTGGATCGGCAACGGTAGATACAAAGCTTGAAAAAGACGTCTTCGTACCAGGTGAGGAAATAAGAGGAATTGTACAGATAAAGGGTGGAAAGCTTGAACAGCTAATTGATGATATTTATCTGAATCTACATACAAACTATTTAAGAGAGTCAGATGATAAAAAGCATATTGTCAAAGGGGATATTGAAAGGTTCCGCCTTATTCAAGCAGTTACAATTGGTGCAAATGAGACGAAAGAAATTCCATTTGTTATTAGGGTGCCATTTGATACTCCAATCAGTATTGGACGAACAAAAGTATGGGTAGAAACGGGATTAGATATAAAAAATGCTGTTGACCCTTCAGACAAGGATTATATTAATGTAGTCCCTAATCGATTAATGAAAGGTGTATTAGATACAGTTGCTGAACTAGGTTTTCGATTGAGAGAGGCAGATTGTGAAGAACTTCCATACCGCAAAAGAAGACGATTACCCTTTGCCCAGGAATTTGAATTTGTTGCTGTTTCGGGATCCTTTAGAGGCAAACTAGATGAGCTAGAATTGATATTCTTTCCTCAATCAGATGAGCAAATGGATCTTGCTTTGCAAATAGACCGGAGAGCAAGAGGATTAGGTGGTTTCATAGCAGAAGCTCTTGAAATGGATGAAACGAATATCCATTTGAGTATTCATAGTAGCGACCTTCCGATTCTAAAATCAAAGCTTGAGTCCATTATTAGTCAATATTCTTAACTATATTACAACACTTTTTTTGTCAAAGCGGTATCTCGACAAAAAAAGTGTTTTTTTGATGAAGGATTCGACAGGGCAAAAGTCTAATCAAAAAGGGAGTGGATAAAAAAGGGGGGCTTGAGGTTGTTAAAGGAACGGAGCAGGCTATTAAAGAAAACGTATGAAGTAATGATCTTTCAAACACCCAAATTCAGGCAGACTAAAGGGTATAAACAAGTGTACCGTATGAATGTAACGGGCAGTTCACATCTGCATATTTTAGAAGATGTGTTTCGTATATTTAATGTAAAAGACAGCATTCCAAATGATTATCAAGGTCGATATATGGGAACAGGTGATATTATTTATATTGACGAGGGGAGACAGGGTACTAGTTACTATCAACTTCAGCCGGGTGGTTGGAAAAAAATAAGCCGAATTCATGTACTTTAACAAGACTGTGGAGACAACCTCCGCAGTTTTTTATTTTTACAGTAAATATGGTATAGTTTATTTGGTGAATATTATATCTGTAAACTAAAACGGGAGTGAAAACCAGATGAGTGTACATATCGGCGCGAAAGAAAATGAAATAGCGGAAACAGTTCTTCTTCCAGGAGATCCTTTACGAGCAAAATATATCGCAGAAACCTTTTTAGAAGGTGCTACTTGTTATAATGAAGTTAGAGGAATGTTAGGATTCACAGGAACATATAAAGGGAAGAGAGTATCTGTACAAGGAACAGGTATGGGTGTTCCATCAATCTCTATTTACATAAACGAATTAATGAATAGTTATAATGTTCAAAACCTCATTCGTGTAGGTACATGTGGGGCGATTCAGAAGGATGTTAAAGTTAGAGACGTGATTTTAGCAATGAGTGCTTCAACAGACTCCCAAATGAATCGACTAACTTTTGGTGGCGTGGACTATGCTCCTACTGCGAACTTTGATTTATTAAAGCGCGCATACGATGTAGGTGTTGAGAAAGGTTTGAATTTAAAGGTAGGAAACGTATTTACTGCGGACATGTTCTATAACGATAATAGCGAACTTGAAAAATGGGCGAATTACCAAATTTTGGCGATCGAAATGGAAACAGCTGCTCTGTATACATTAGCTGCCAAATTTGATCGTAATGCTTTATCTGTTCTAACGGTAAGCGATCATATTCTTACTGGGGAAGAAACGACAGCGGAAGAAAGACAAACCACTTTTAATGACATGATTGTTGTTGCATTGGATGCAGCCATTCAATAAAAAATGAAGCAGCTTCTAAAATTAGAAGCTGCTTTTTCTATTCTCTTTTTTTCAAAAAGGATGCTGCATTTTTTTATTGATGATAAAATAGAAATATTGTATTAGAAAAAGAAGATAGGTGGAAATAATGCGTAAATATTTATTATCTATTGCAGGGATTACCCTCTTATTGTCCGGGTGCGATTTTAGTAAAATCCCATATTTAAATAACAATCAGAAGGAAGAAAAAACACAGACTGACGAACAGAAGGATAACGAACCTATCGTTGACCAGGAAAATAACGGTCAAAGTGATTCAACTGAAGGTGATGCAGGAGAGTCTATTCAAGATCAGGAGAGTATTCCTGAAGGACCTACTTTAGAGGCCATTTTTTTTAATGATGTGAAAGAAGTTGATGGAAAACAAGTCATTCAAAACCCATTGAATGTACTTGCTCTTGTAAATAAAATGTTTGCTTTGCCAGAGAGTTATAATCCTACTGACCTTGTGAAGCCGAATGTTTCATTTTCCTTCGGAGATCAAACAATAGAAAAAAGCTTAATGAGGCAAGAGGCGGCAATAGCACTAGAGAAAATGTTTGCCGAAGCAAAAGCGAGTGGAATCGAACTGTATGCAGTATCTGGATATCGGTCATACGATAGACAACAAATTTTATTTGATGCAGAAGTAAAGAAGAGCGGAGAAGAAATGGCAGCGCAAGTGGTTGCCGTACCTGGAAATAGTGAGCACCAAAGTGGACTAGCTATGGATATATCAGCAAAAAGTGCAAACTTAGGTCTTACTGAAAGTTTCGGTGAGACCAATGAAGGAAAATGGTTGGCGGCAAACGCACATAAGTACGGGTTTATCCTCCGATACCCAAAGGGAAAAGAAACCATTACAGGATATCAATACGAGCCTTGGCATTTTCGTTTTGTAGGTGTGGATGCTGCGCAAACAATCTTTGAAAAAAATATTACGCTTGAAGAGTACTTTGATATAGTTGAAAAAATTTAATTAACAACTTTAAAATACTAAAATCTTTGTTAAAACAAATGCAAAGATGTTATTCTAAACAGTAAGAACAAGCCTATGGAATGAAAGTGGTGAAGCATTTGGAAAACGAACAACGACCAGAGGAAGAAACAGGTTCTAGTAAATCAGCCTATATACAAATAAAGAAATTTCATTTTGTTATGTTGTTGTTTTTAGTGGTATTTCTAGCAGCTGGTATTACTACGTTTGCACTTGCATTTGGTGATGAAAAAGTAGTAACTGCTGGTACGGAGAGAAAAGAATTTGAGAAGCTATACAATGCTTTTGATACGATCCAAGATAATTACTTTAAAGAGGTCGATGAAAAAAAACTAGTTAATGGGGCAATTGATGGAATGCTCCAATCACTGGATGATCCATATTCTGACTATATGAATGAAGAAGAAGCATCAAGCTTTCATGAGAGTATTTCTTCTTCATTTGAAGGGATAGGGGCCGAAATTCAGGAAAAGGATGGTTATATTATCATCGTGTCTCCTTTAAAGGGATCACCTGCTGAAAAGGCTGGTTTAAAACCGAACGATAAAGTAGTATCCGTAGATGGAAAAAACATTCAAGGAATGGGATCCACAGAGGCTGTATTACTTATCCGTGGAGAAAAAGGGACAACTGTTAAGCTAGTCGTACAACGACCTGGTGTGTCAGAACCTCTAAACTTTTCAATTGTAAGAGATACAATCCCGATTGAAACAGTCTACGGAGAAATGGTAACTGATACGATTGCGAAAGTTCAAATAACGACTTTCTCTGAGAATACCTCAACTGAGTTAATCACGATCTTAAATGATCTGCAAGCTAAAGGAATGAAAGGTCTAGTTCTTGATTTAAGGCAAAATCCAGGGGGGCTTTTAAACCAAGCGGTTGCTATTTCGAGCTTGTTTGTCCCGGAAGGAAAAGTGCTGTTTAAGGTTGAGGACCGAGATGGAAATATTGAAGAGGTTAAATCAGAGCAAAAGGAAAATCCAGATATCCCATTAGTTGTAATTATTGATAAAGGAAGTGCTTCTGCTTCAGAAATACTAGCAGGAGCGGTGAGTGAATCGGCAAACGTCCCATTGGTTGGAGAAAAATCATTTGGTAAAGGGACGGTACAAAGAGCCCAAGATTTTTCTGATGGTTCGAATATGAAGTATACAACAGAAAAATGGTTAACCCCAGAAGGAAATTGGATCCATGAAAAGGGGATTGTTCCTGATTATGAAGTTGCAATGCCAGAATACGCAAATATATCCTATATTGATCCAGAGCAGGAGTTAAAACTTTCGGTTGCTTCCAATCAGGTAAAGGCTGCTCAGCAAATGTTAAAAGCTCTTGGTATTGACCCAGGACGAGAAGATGGATACTTTGATGAAGCCACTCAAAAAGCTGTTATTGAATTTCAGAAACAGCAAAAAATTGAGCAAACAGGTATTCTAAAAGGTGAGTCAACCATTTTATTAATGGAGAAATTAAGAGAACTCATTAAAGATAACGACCCACAGGTTCAAAAAGCAGTGGAACTTCTACAACAACAAGAGGTAAAGTAATAAGTGAGAGCTTTCCCATTATTCGGGAAAGCTTTTTTTATGTAAAAATGTACAAAACGACAAACACTAATCTCTAAGTTGATAAGAAAATTTAGTTCCAGACGAGGTGAATACAATGAGACGTATGATGGCCGTTTTCCTGATTTTTTTATTAGCAGGCTGTGGTTATTACTCCTCGAAAGAGAACAATGAGAATAATCAACCCAATACTAAAAGCAGAACCGTTGAAAAAACAAGTGAAGAGATGCCAGTGGAACGTTTTCGTCCATTTCAATCATATAAAAAGGACGTAAATGTCCTATTACTAGGGGTTGACAGTAGAGGGGAATCATCTTCAAGATCTGACACCATTATGCTTGCAAAATACGAGCCATTAAACAAAAAGGTGAAGCTGGTTTCCATAATGAGAGATAGTTATGTAACAATACCAGGATATGAAAAAAGTAAGCTAAATCACGCTTATTTTTATGGTGGAGACAAGTTATTAAAGGAAACGATTGAAAAAAATTTCAACGTAAAAATTGATCACGTAGCACTGATTGATTTTCAAGGGTTTATTGAAGTGGTAAATATACTTGCTCCACAGGGATTAAAAGTAGATGTATCAAAACCTATGATGAAGGATTTACATATTTCAGGTGAACCGGGAATGCATGTGCTTAAAGGCCAACAGCTTTTGGATTATGTAAGATTCAGGCATGATGCAAAGAGTGATTTTGGGAGAGTTGAAAGGCAGCAGGAGGTCATTATTTCTTTAAAGGATGAAGCGGTTGAAACACTTGGTTCATTTGATGGAATTGTAAAATTGCCAGAAATTTTAACAGAGGTTGCTAACCATGTGGACACCGACATTGTTCTTAAGGATTACTTGACACTTGGAGCCACTTTTATTCTAAACCCTGTATCAAATGTCGAAACGTTGCGAGTACCAGTTGAAAATAGCTACACAAATAAATATACTAAGCATGCAGGAGAAGTGTTAAATATGGATATGCAGAGAAATAAGAACGCTATTTCTGAATTCTTATCAAAAGAGGTAAGTGAATAGGGGAGTTGTTCAAACATCTTCTCTATTTTCCTGAAAAATGTAATTATGGTAATGGGGGAAAATAGGTTATGAAACAAACGGAAGTTTATATATTATCGGGGTTTTTAGGAAGTGGCAAGACGACTTTACTTAAGAAACTTTTGCAAGCGGAGAAGGAGAGAGGCAGAAAGGTTGCCGTACTGATGAATGAACTTGGAAAAGTATCCATTGATTCCGACGAAGTAACGGACGACGTACCATTAAAAGAGTTACTAGGTGGATGCATTTGCTGTACGATCCAAGATAAACTTGAAGCGCAACTTCAGGAGCTATTAATTACTCATCAACCCGATTGTATATACATAGAAACAACAGGAGCTGCACATCCAGTCGAAACTTTAGATGCTGTGCTATCCCCATTGTTTGCAACCCAACTTCAAGTGAAAGGGATTCTTACCGTTGTTGACGGTAGACTTTGGTTAGAGCGCCGAACATTCTCTCCTCAAATTCAGCAGTTGATTACAGAACAAATTAGACATGCAGATTTAATTGTCATTAATAAAACAGATGAACTAAGTGAAGGTGAAAAGGTACTCATTACAACGGGCATTCAATCTCTTAATGAAAAGGCAAATGTGATTTTAACTACCTACTCTAGTGTGTCAATGAAGCAAATCCAATCTCTGGCATATCAGAAGAAGCCTCATGCGGACAAGAGTCATGTTGAAAATGATTTGAAATTGAGTACATTTGTTTATTCGTTTTCAAAGGCAGTTGATATGGATGGGTTTGAGAGCTTCTTACAAGCTTTGCCTGACACGATTTATCGAATCAAGGGTTATGTGAAATTTTCATCTACGTCATTTCCTTACTTATTTCAGTTTTCGTATGGAATGCCGATTTACATAAAAGAAGAGATGAATATGCCGTTAAATCTAGTATTTATTGGGGAAAACATTCTGTGGGATGATATTTCTAGAAAGCTTCAGGAGTTGGAAAAAAATAACTCTAGTAAGGAAAATTGAAAAGCTTGAACATGTGCCCAAGCTTTAATGGTTTTGATTTTGGCCAAATTTAACAAATGTTCTTTCGTCTTCAATTAGTCCACAAGCTGCACATTGAACTTTATAAGAAGGGCCTTTGTAAGCCATATGAAATGGAGAAAGCTGCTCTTGTGAGTACTCCTCCATCACGTCACCGGTTTGAGGATCTAGCTTTACTGATTGTGGTTCTTGCTTAATGAGATTAAAACGACTTCGATTCGTTTTGCAATTTGGACAACGATAAGGCTCAGCCATTTGTGATTCTCCTTTCGCTTCTTTTATGATGTATATTCTTTCCTTTTTTATATCGAATATGTATTTGAATAATAACAAATAGAATGGTTGTGAAAATTAATGAAGAAAGTGTTAGAAGGATACCGATCTCTTTGGAATAATCGTCTACTTAATGAGGGAGATGATGAGGATGTTCTTAGAGAGGCGATATCACGTGAACTTAAGGATGAGTTTTCCCATCCTCGCGTTCGAAAACAGCCCCATGAAAAATATTACTTAGCAACAAAAAGGGTGATTGATTCTGACATCGAATCTGATTTGAAACTTTCACTCCTTACCATCCATGTTGAAGAAATGGAGAAGATATTGTCCGTAACAAGGAAGCTGTAGCTTCTTTTGTTACGGAAGTAAGGTAAGGACTGAAAAGAAATGAAGAATGGTCCCAGCAATAACAAAAAGGTGCCAAATGGCATGGTGGAATTTAAATCCTCTCCAAACATAAAAAATGGAACCAAAGGTATATAACAATCCTCCGATAACGAGTAAATACCAGCCAGTTGGCTCCATGCCAGTAGAGATTGGCTTATAGGCAAATACTATTAACCAACCCATCACTACATATAAAGCAGTGGAGATGAATAGAAATTTCTTCACATAAAAGGTTTTAAAAACAGTTCCCCCAATCGCTAATCCCCAAACAATTCCAAACAAAGTCCAGCCTAGTACACCTTTGACTAGTAAAAATAAAAATGGAGTGTAGGTACCAGCGATAAAAAAGTAGATGGATGAGTGATCGAAAATTTCAAATAAATCCTTTACCCTTCCTTGTGGAAAGCTATGAACCAATGTAGAAGAAATATATAAAAGAACCATTGTTGAGCCATATAATGTAAAGCTAACAATATGCCATACATTTCCGTAAAGAGATGAAAAGACAATAAGAAGAACGAGAGCAGTGATGCTAAGTAGGGCTCCAATTCCATGGGTAATTGAATTTGCTATTTCTTCTCCTTTTGTAAAAACATGAGTTTCAGCCAAGATCATCACTCCATTTCGTTATACATAATCATGTTCTTACTTTACTAGACTTTGACCAACAAATAAAACATTTTAATATATTTTTCTATTTCACACTTATTTCACACACAAGTCGTATAATAAGCGGTATTCGAACTGTAATGAGGAGTATTATGAAAATGAAGGTAAAAAAAGTAATGCTGATTACTATTTGGGCACTTTTCTTTATCGTTTCGGGGTGTTCTAAGGATCAACCAATCATTCCGGAAAAAAAGTCGCTGGCCATTACAGTCAACATAAAAGATATGTCACTTTCTTTTGTTGATCTTGAAGAAGCAAAAGTAATCGAAACTTGGACAATGGACAAGCCTTATACTGGGGGTGTTTTATTACCAAATAATGATTCGCTTCTTTTGTACGGAAAGCAGGTCGAAACGGTTGATATTTACTCTTTACGAACAGGAAAGCTTATTAACAGTTGGGAAACAGGTAGAGGAATCGTCGAAGGAGTTCTACTATCTGATAGTGAGGAAATTGCCATGTCTGATCAAGAAAGGCAGTCTGTAAGATTCTTTCGTTTCGATGGGAAGGAAATCAAAGAAGTGGTAAAGACCGGTAATCCGCTAGCGTTAATACCTACTAACTCACAATTATTCGTAGTAAGTTATAATTCTAAAAAGCTAACCATAGTTGATCTCCAAAGCAAAGAAATATCGAGTCAATTTTCGATTCATTCGGCGGCTACTGGGGCGATTATTCAGGAAGATAAGAATGAAATATGGATAGGTGGCCATGGGCTTGGTTCTGAGCTCGAAAGTTATATCCATGTTTATGATAGTAAAACAGGTGAGTTAAAACGGAAAATTTCAGCTCCTATTATGCCCATTAATTTATTACATAATAATGACGGGACATTTGCTCTAAGCCATGGTTCTAATAGTCTTTATAAAATATCAGATGTAGGAGTTATACAAGCGAAGATTACTGTGGGAGCGAATCCTTTTGAGATGACAGAGTATAAAGACCAGCTAATTGTAGCGGGCTACGATAGTAATGATATTCATTTCATCACGAAAAAAGATTTAAGCATAGGGAAGTCAGTCAAGGTTGGCAAAGGCCCCTTTCAAATAATCATTAGGGAGATTGACTAATGGATAAGCAAATTCAAGTTCTCATCGTGGATGATGAGGAGGATATGAGGCAGTTACTGAAGATGTATCTTGAGAATGCTGGTATGATTTGTTCACTTGCCGCAAATGGTGAGGAGACGTATAAATATGTTACTGGCAATCACTTTGACATTATCTTACTAGACATTATGATGCCAGGGGATGATGGATTTGTTGTTTGTGAAAAACTTCGTCATGTATCAAACACGCCAATTATTTTTCTATCGGCAAAGGGTGAAGAATGGGATAAAGTGAAGGGGCTTAAGCTTGGGGCAGACGACTATATTGTGAAACCATTTAGTCCTGGTGAACTTGTTGCTAGAATACAAGCGGTTCTAAGAAGAAGTCATACATTTAAAGATGAAAATGAAATTGTTAAGGCAGGTATCATTTCTATTGATAAGAATGCTCGTAAGGTAATGGTTCAACATGAACATATTGTTCTGACATTAAAGGAATATGAAGTACTTCTTTTCTTGATCGAGCACCACGGTCAAGCACTGAGTAGAGAACAACTTCTTGAACATGTGTGGGGGTTAGGGTATAGCGGAAGTCTTCGTACAGTTGATACACATATAAAAACTTTACGTATGAAGCTTGGAAAGGCTGACTACATAGAAACGGTCTGGGGAATCGGTTACAAGTTTGAGGTGCCTGCTAATGCAATTTCTTCCTAATACCCTTTCAAAGAAATTATGGGTTTTTGTTACAACAACCATTATTATAACCATTGGTTTTTCGTTTTTATTATCAAATTATTTTTACGAAAAATTATATGTTGAAAATGTAAGAAGAGGGTTATTGGAAGAAGGAACAAGGCTCTCTGCTGAATATGAAGGTGGACCTTTATCGAGCGAATTAATTGAAAAAGTAGAATGGTACAATACAAAGAACGAATCAGAGGTTTTTATTGTTAGTAACCCGAAAGAGTTAAGCGCTTGCTTACCTTATGAAATCGATTACGATACAATTATTGGGCCGGAAGAAAGAGATCAGTTACTCAATGGGCAATCTGTCGAAAAAATGGGATATGAAGAACGGTTTGATCGAGACGTTATGGCTGTGATCGTCCCTTTAACTGATTCGAATCGGCTTGAGGGGATCATTTATTTATATGTGCCCTTAGCAAGAATCTCGGAGCTTACAAACGATTTTTCGATCATTGGTCTGGTGGTCGGGTTACTCTTTGTTATTATGTCTGTTTACATAGGGACAATTTTTGTAAAGAAAATGACAAAACCCTTAGAAATCATGAAAAAGGCTGCTGAAAAAGTAACAGCTGGGGATTATTCAGCTAGAGTACCTGTCTTTTCTAAAGATGAAATTGGCCAATTAGGTACGGCCTTTAACCTCATGTCGGTATCCATACAAAAAGAAGATGAAAGAAAAAAAGAATTTTTAGAAGATGTATCTCATGAGCTACGTACCCCAATTAGTTATGTGAAGGGATACAGTGAGGCACTAAAAGCTGGTCTTGTTAAGACGTCCCAAGATCAAGAGCGGTATTTAGCATTAATACATAGAGAAGCAACCCGAATGGAAAGGCTTGTTGGAGATTTACTTGATTTATCGAGGTTCGACTCAGAAGATTTTCGATTAGAATTGCGTCCACTACCATTAGCACAGCTTGTTGAGGATTGTCTGGAAAAATACAGTCCGACATTGCTACAGAAGGGATTGCATCTAAACTCCGAACTAGATCCTGATATTATCGTAAATGCTGATGAGGGTAGAATAGAACAGGTGATACAGAATATCGTTGATAATGCAATAAATTATACGGAGCAAGGTCGTATCACCGTTCTTCTATCAAAACATGAAAAAGGGTGTATCCTTTCCATAAAGGATACGGGCCTTGGGATTCCTAGGGAAGATATTCAAAGAGTCACTCAGAGATTTTTCCGTGTGAACAAAGCAAGAACTAGAAGTGATGGTGGTACGGGCCTTGGGTTGGCTATATCCAAAAAGTTAGTTCAATTACATGGAGGCGAGCTTGAAATAGATAGTGACCTTGGAGAAGGAACGTGTATTTCCATCATTCTTCCCGTTATATAAAAAATGATTTGGATAATTTGAAAGGAGTACTAGAAATGAAAAAAGGATTAATTGTTATTATGTTTACATTTTTAATTATGAGCTTAGCGGCTTGTGCGCAAGAAGAGGAAGAGACTCCACAGTTTTTAGATGTACAGCTGTCGATTACTCCGGAACATGCAGAAAAAGGGCAGCAGGTTTTATTTGAAGCGAAAGTAACCTATGGGGAAGAAGAGGTTACCGATGCGGATGAAGTTGCCTTTGAAATATGGCGTGCAAATGACGAAAATCATGAAAAAATAGAAGTAGAGCACAATGAAAACGGAGTGTATTCCCTAGAAAGAACGTTTGATATGGATGGAACGTATTATGTATACGCCCATGTTACTGCAAGAAGCATGCACAATATGCCTAAAAAAGAGTTTGTGGTGGGTACAGCAAGTGAAAAAGAAGAGGATACATCTTCCTCAATGATGGATGAAGAAGAGGACCATAGCGGTCATTAATCCTCTCTTTGAATAACTAAAACGACCTCTTCGTTTTCTTTTGGTAGTTTAATGGTTAATATCCCTTCTGTTAGAGAATAACGTATTCCTTCTTTATTAATGTGAGAAGGAAGCGTTATTTTTTTTTCAAATGTAAGATGTGGTCGTTCCTTCATGTGATAACGCATGCCCTCTTTCATAGTTCTGCATGTACCGGTTAGGATACAAAACTCTTTCTCTAATCTTACATGAATATCACCTATTTTAATGCCAGGTACCTCTGCTTCTAGAATAAAGCCTTCATCATCTTCATATAAATCACAGCGAGGAAAGTTTTTTTGTTGCAGCTCCATCGTCCACTTCATTGCTGACTCAGCTTCTTTTCTCCAGGATGATTCTAAGTTACAGTCATAATTAAAAAACATCACATGGTCACCCTTTAATAAATTTCTTTTACATCAATTTCTGAGTATTGAAAATCTGTGCTTTTTGGAATCTTTACTTCAAGTACGCCATCTTTATAAGTTGCTACTCCACCTTTTTTCTTCACTGTTGCTGGTAAGGTGTATACTTGACGTTCCGATTCAATTGGGCAATTTTCAATGATAAGCTGATTTGACGTATGACAGACTTTAATGTTCTGAAGACAGTCTTCGTCCTTAATGGGAATCATAGCAAAAACGAAGTCATGTGTTTCAAAAATATGAGCAGAATGAGTGTCCCTTTTTAAAGAGTTTGAATTCTGGTTGCTGTCTGAATTTGTAGCAAACTCAGGAGAAAATCCGGCTCCATTCATTCCTTGGCTAAACACTTTACTCATGGTCTCCTGGACGTATTTCTCGACATCCTGAGGTTTCATTCCTTGAAAACTGCCCTTCATATCCTTTCCGAAGGGGAACATATTCCATGGAAACATTTGTACCACCCCTAATTATAAAAAGTCTCCACTACATCTTATGCAATAATATAGGTATGGTTAAATACGATTTAGACACTTTATATTTGCATTCAAGCGAACTTCTTTTTAGTATATTTATTAGAGAATACAAAATTTAGTTATTGTGAGGTTATTGATTTGAATTCAAAAACAGCTTTGATTACTGGGGGAGTATCGGGTATTGGGAAGAAAATTGCCGAGGAGCTTGCTCAAAGAGGAATAAATCTCGTTGTTAACTATCGAAGCAGTGAAAATGAAGCGATTAACCTTGCAGAAGGATTAATCGCCGAATATGGAATCAGGATGGAACTCATTCAGGGTGATGTTTCTAGTCACCAGGATTGTATAAAAATTTGTGAATATATCAAACAAAAAAATATAACGATAGACATACTAATACATAACGCGGGCCCATATATTCATGAAAGGAAAAGACTAACTGATTACTCGGTTGATGAATGGAATTATTTAATTAATGGTAATTTAAATGCGGTGTTTTATTTAACAAAAGAATTACTTCCTAAGATGAGAGAGCAAAAGTGGGGAAGAGTCATAACCATTGGATTTGATCGGGTGGAAACAGCACCAGGCTGGGTATATCGTTCAGCTTTCGCTGCTGCAAAAACGGGGCTAGCAAGTTTAACAAGAACCCTTTCTCTCGAGGAGGCTGAAAATGGTATAACAGCAAATATGGTATGTCCGGGAGACATTACTGGTCTTTGGAAAGAGTCGAATATACTAGAGGCAACATCGCAAGTTTTAACTAGTACACCAGTTGGTAGACCAGGGACGGGGGAAGATATCTCAAGGGTTGTCGCTTTTCTCATTGACGACCAGTCGAGCTTTATAACCGGTAGTATTATCCCCGTAACAGGAGGGGTGGACGTTCTCGGGAAAGTTCATAACAAATGACACTTTACAGGATTCTCAAAGAGGTATAGTATATAGTATTATTTACGATATCATTGGAATAGTATTCCAATGATATTTTGTTTTATATCTTAACTAAAGAAGGGTTTTTATGAACAAAACCATAAAATTAACGCCTGCCCAATTATTAATTTTCGTTTTTGTCTTTTTTATCTTCTTAGGAACGATTCTTTTGCTGCTACCGTTTTCAACTAATAAACCAATTACGTTTATAGATGCGTTATTTACGACCGTTTCAGCCATGACGGTAACAGGATTAGGTGTAGTTGATACAGGAACACACTTCACGTATGTAGGACAATTTATTATCGCATTGCTCATACAGCTTGGTGGATTAGGGATCATGACCTTTTCTGTGTTTATTTTTATCGTTCTAGGAAAGAAGATTGGATTTAAACATCGACTGATTATGCAACATGCTCTTAACCAAGTAAATATTGGTGGGGTTATAAAGCTAGTTAAGAATTTGTTCTTTTTTTCTATTACCATTGAATTTATTGCAATGATTATTCTAGCACTTCGTCTTGTTCCCGAATTTGGTTGGAAAAAAGGACTGTTTTCAAGTTTTTTTCACTCTATTTCAGCATTCAACAATGCTGGATTTGCCCTCTGGCCGGATAACCTTATTCAGTTTGTGGGTGATCCAATCATTAATATTATTATTAGTGCTCTTTTCATAATTGGTGGAATTGGATTTACCGTATTAGTTGATTTAAAGGAAAAGAACTCTTTTTCAAAACTTAGCTTACACAGTAAGATGATGATCGTAGGGACGTTAGTAATTAATATCGTATCCATTCTACTCATTTTTGCGTTGGAGTATAGAAATCCTCAAACTCTTGGTAACTTAACAACCGTTGAAAAGCTTTGGGCATCATACTTTCAAGCAGTTTCACCAAGAACAGCAGGATTTAACACCATTGATATTGGTTCAATGAATGATCCAACGCTCTTTTATATAACGATATTAATGTTTATTGGTGCTGGTAGTGCTTCTACAGGTGGTGGGATTAAGTTAACCACCTTTATGGTTATTTTGTTCTCCACGTTTTTTTATTTAAAGGGACGAGATGATATCCAAATTTATAGGAGAAATATTCCTTCTGGATATATTGCACGAGTGACAGCTATTGCTATGACAAGTGTTCTTATTGTGGTACTAGCCGTATTGCTTATTAACATAATAGAGCCTATCCCTTTTTTACCATTGTTGTTTGAAGTAGTTTCTGCCTTTGGAACAGTCGGGTTGTCCATGGGCATAACCGCTAGTTTGACTGGTCTCGGAAAATTGATCATCATCATTGTCATGTTTATTGGGAAAATCGGACCGTTAACATTAATGTTTATGCTTGCAAGACCACAAAAATCGAATTTCAAATATCCGGACGAAGAAATATTAACTGGATGAGTAAAAAAGAGGGATCCTTGGATCCTTCTTTTTTCTTAGAATCATATATAGTAAAATAGTATGAGATAGTGACAAAAATAGCGAAAGCACTAGGTGAAGGAAATGACAACGTACAAACAATTTATCAAACAACTAATCACCAATTATATCATTGGTTCCTTATTAGCCGTCTTCGGAGTCGGGGGAACGCTCATGTTTTCAACTATTGATATCACTGCCAATGACCAGTTTTATTTACTATTAATTATGATTCTCTCGGTTTTTTGTATGTTCACATGCGAAGCTATTACGTTTTATTATCATATCAAGCCTATTAAAGCTGTATTTACTAAAAGCTATGTAAAAGACGAAGAAGTAAGAAAAGGTCTTAGACAGCTATATCAGTTTCCTATCCTTACGGTGAAACGAATCATGCTGCCGCACTTCTTAGGATTATCCATCCCCGCAACATCGTTAGCAGCTATCTTTATTTCTATGGGGAAACTTCACGTTCCCATGATTTATATCCTTTATTCAACTATCGCAGCCATATTTGTAGCGATTCTTCATGCATTAACGGAGTTTTATTTAACATTGCGAGCGATACAACCAATTTCGATAGCGATGAAGGATATGCTTCGATTAGGTGAAAACTCTTTATTTTTGGAAAATGATATGGTTGTAGCTATTCAGAAGAAATTTCAATACACCGTATTGATTATTGGGGTTCTGCCTGTACTCCTTTTCCTTTTAGCAGCACAAATTAAATTGTCGCAACTAACGGGGATGGAAATGCAAGTGTATTGGCAATGGGCCGGATTAATTATTGTATTTACTGTTATCTATTCCATATTAGTGTCCAGGTTTATGACAAGAGATATTGAAAGGCCTCTTCGTCAACTACAGGAATTAATGGAAAATGTTAAAAATGAAAACTATAATTTTATTAAAACTAATGTGTATACAGATGAATTTTCAAAAGTGTTTATCGGATTTAATCATATGGTAAATGCCATTAACGAACGTGAATCAACCAATAAACAGCTATTAGAGAGTTTTATGACATCACTTTCAACCACTCTTGATGCGAGAGATCCATACACGTCAGGTCACTCTTCACGTGTAGCAAAGTTCTCCCTTGAAATAGGTCAAGCACTTGATTTAGATAAGGATGATTTAGATCTGCTGTATCAAACAGCACTATTACATGACATAGGAAAAATTGGTGTTCCTGACCATGTATTGCTTAAAGAAGGAAAATTAACGGAAGAAGAGTTCGCTCATATTAAAGCTCATCCCGTGATTGGAGAAAATATATTAAAGCAAGTACAACCCGCAAGTAAAGTTGCTGGGATGCTACCAGGTATTAGACATCACCATGAACGTATGGATGGAAAAGGGTATCCAGACGGGTTAAAAGGACAAGAAATTCCTCTTTATGGCCGAATTATTGCAGTTGCGGATAGTTTTGATGCCATGACGTCAGATCGCCCATATCGAAAAGGTATGATAGAAGAAAAAGCATTAAATATCCTTCTTTCTGGTAGAGGTACCCAGTGGGATAGTGAAATGGTGGATCTGTTTATTTCTAATATGAATTGTATAAAAGAAGAAAAAAGGCCAGCTCGTTAGTTAGAGCTGGCCTCCTTACTATACATTTTTCTTTGTACATAGATCAGGCGACTTGATAAACATATAGCGCCAACAGCTAATCCTGAAATGAGACCAATCCAGTAACCAAAAGCACCCCAATTGGTATAATTGCCCAAATAGTAGCCGAATGGAAGGCCAACTACCCAATAAGAAACAAGAGACATAATAAATGTGATGTTAACGTCCTTGTAGCCGCGTAGGGCACCTTGAACAGGTGCTTGGATGGCATCAGAAAGCTGGAAAAACAATGCATACAGTAAGAAATGTGCCGTTAATTGTAATACTTCATGATCACTCGTATAAATAGAGGCAATTTCTGTTCGTAATAGAACTAAAATGATCCCGCATACAAGAGCCATACTAACTGCCATTATTAATCCAATCCAGCTATATTCTTGCGCATCACGATACCTTTTTGCCCCTACTTCAAAACCAACAACGATTGTCAGCGCCATTGATATGCTGAGTGGAATCATGTAAAGAAAAGACGCGAAGTTAAGAGCCGCTTGATGAGAAGCAATTGTAACGGTATTAAAGGTACTCATCAAAAGGGTAACTGCTGCAAAAATACTCGTCTCAAAAAATATTGCTAAGCCAATCGGAATGCCAATCATAAGTAGTTCTTTCCAAGCTTTTAGTGCTAATGGATAAAATTTACTAAACACATGGAAGGTTGAGAAAGACTCTTTAGAAGTAATAATCCATATCGCAATCCCTGTAACAATCCAATATGTTATGGCCGTGGCATAGCCAGCCCCTACTCCTCCGAGCTCAGGGAACCCATATTTCCCATAGATAAGTAGATAGTTAAAGATAATATTAATAGGAAGGGAGGAAAGTGCAATAAACATTGTGACTCTAGTTTTTCCAAGTGCATCGATAAATGAGCGTAATACTTGATAGACAAATAGGGGGATAATCCCAAAACTAAGAGCTACTAAGTAGTCATGAGCAATCTGTTCAACAGCTGGTTCAAGACTCATAGACTGAAGAATATAGTCTAATGTAAATGCACCAATGATAAGAACAACTATTGCTAGGGTGATTGATAGATAAACTCCTTGAATGACCTGATAAGGTATTTCCTTACGTTTCTTTGCTCCAATTAATTGAGATACAACTGGAGTTATTGCAAGCAAAATTCCACTTAAACCTGTAAATACAGGAGTCCAAATACTCGAACCAATGGCGACACCTGCTAAATCAATCGGACTGTAGTGACCTGACATGGTTGTATCAAAAAAATTCATTGAAAATAAAGCAAGTTGAGTAACGAGAATGGGTAAAAGAATGTATAAAAGTTGTTTGACTTTGTCTTTCTTTGTGTGTGTTTGATTCATCATGTTTTTCCTCAGTTTCTATTCAGTTAACGATTGAAATTATAACACATTTACTTCTGTTACCGAAAAAAATTTGACACAAACCTTTCACTAACTGTTCATAATATTTTTAAAATTTTATGAACAGTTTGATAGGAGTGAATGAAATCTATGCCTTTTGTGAAAAATGAAGACAACATCTTTTGAAAGGAAGCGAGATGCATGAATTTCAACTTAAATCGCATTAATCCCAATCAAACTCAGGTAATATACATGGATGGACGTTTTGAAACACTCACCAATGAAGAACTTGATGAGCTACTTACTACCGACTTCTTGTATCTGGAGGAAGTCTCACAACAACCACAATAAAAAAACGCTCCTTTATATGAAGTGACCCCATAAAGTTAGACATTTTATTTCATCAGGCAGCTCTTAAGGTCTGAGTCCGGTATTGTACCGGACT